>JBDKHH010000272.1:0-2631 GCA_039797785.1 Bacteroidota bacterium
CGTTCAGATCCCAATTTAGAGGAGTTAGAAATATTGAATTCTTTCTTTACAGATTAACTCAAATTTATGCGTAAAAAAATCAAGATTTTTTTACTGCTCCACAGAAATATGTCTTGATCCAAAAAATGATCGAGCGCTTAACTTCTTTCAATGTTCCAATTTTAAATGAAGTTCAGTCTTACGAATACGGCAAATTTCTTCACATCAGTGATCCAGAAGGAAACCGAATTGAATTATGGGAAGCAAATGATACTGCTTTTGACAAAGAAAAAATGACAGAAATGCGTTAAGGAACGTAAATCGATTAGTTTAGATTTTGAAGGTAACGCTCTAAATTAACGTTTCCAATCAATGAATCAGCACCGATAAAAAGAACTTTCTTGCAACGGTTGCGCTCAATCCACAAATCCAAATTTGAGATTCCCACCATTAATGTTCCGTTAATATCGATTTTGTGTACAGGCTTTTGTTTGTTGTCAAACATTTCACGTACTTCAAGTATATCGCGATCTACTTCTTGGTTTTCATTGAAAATAACCAGACCATCGATGCCAGCATCAGCCTCATCATTTTTGTCTGAAAATTCAAGAATTGTATAGTTACGCTCGTTTGCCCACAATGTTAATAATTGGGAAAACTTCGAATTACTCTTTAAATAAATTGCATCTAATTTCATGCTCACAGGTAGACCTCTCTCTTCTAAATAAGGCTGCAAAAGTAACACTTTCCTTTCAATAAACGAGAGGAAAGTTTACATATTTTTAATAAATCTATTTATACGGAAAAAAGACTTATAATTTCAAGAATAAATGGTTCTAAATTCTTTCTGCAAACACTAATTAAACTTCGCTTTGCTCATATTTGTTAAATGCCAAATTTGCCACAGATGCACAGATGCACAGATGAAAATTAATAAACTAACAACGGATTCGCTGCGCTCCCACAGATTAAAATTTCTTAAGAGTAAAAATGAATATGTTTGACCATAGCATTAGTCCTTTGTCTTTTGTCTTCTAGTCTGCCGAAAGCTTTCGGCATCTTAATATCCCAAAATTCTCAAATAATCCGCTGCTGTCTGCTCTTCACTAAATAGCTCCGTTTGGAGTTTTCCGTTCTCATCGCGTTGAATCAAAATGTGCTTTGGCTCTGGAATTAAACAGTGTTTCAATCCACCAAATCCACCAATTGTTTCTTGGTATGCTCCAGTGTTAAAGAAGCCCAAGTACAATTTTTTATTGCGATCGTATTTCGGTAAATAAATGGCATTTGAATGTTGCTCAGAATTGTAGTAATCATCGCTATCACAGGTCAATCCGCCCAACAAAACGCGCTCGTAGTCATCGTTCCAGCGGTTGATTGGCAACATGATGAAACGTTGGTTGATCGCCCAAGTATCTGGCAAATTGGTCATGAACGAAGAATCAATCATGTTCCATTTCTCACGGTCATTTTGTTGTTTTTGGTGCAAGACACTAAAGATTGCTCCTCCACTTTCACCAACTGTAAATGATCCGAATTCTGTGAAAATATTTGGTTCTGGAATATCGTTGTCAGTACATACGCGTTGCACTTGCGTTAAAATCTCACGCACCATGTAAGCGTAATCGAAATCAAAGGCCAAGGATTTTTTAATTGGGAATCCACCGCCGATGTTCAACGAATCCAATGAAGGACACACTTTTTTCAAATCACTGTAAATACGCAAACATTTTGTCAACTCATTCCAGTAATACGACGTATCGTTGATTCCAGTATTGATGAAGAAGTGCAACATTTTCACTTCTACACGTGGATTGTCTTTCAACATCGCTTTGTAGAACGGCACAATTTCGCGGTAACGAATACCTAAGCGCGACGTATAGAACTCAAACTTCGGTTCTTCTTCCGACGCAATACGAATCCCGATTTTAATATCGCGATCTGTTTTCGCTAAAATATCTTGTAGTTCTTGCGTGTTGTCAACCACTGGAATCACATTTAAATTCCCTTCGTTGATCAATCCTGCAATGTTGTCAATGTATTGCTGTGGTTTGTAACCGTTACAGATGACGTATTTTCCTTGTGTTAATTTACCCGTGTTGTACAAGTTGCGTACAATGTCGATATCGAAAGCCGAAGACGTTTCAATGTGCACATCGTTTTTCAGCACCTCATCCAATACGAATGAGAAGTGATTACTTTTTGTACAGTAGGAATAATAGTAATTCCCAGAATAACCAAGGTTACTGATTGCCTCACGGAACCAACCTTTCGCCCTCTGAATGTTGTTTGAGATTTGCGGTAAATAATTAAACTTCAATGGCGTGCCGTATTGGTCGATCAAGCGCATTAAATCAATACCATGAAAAAACAAATGATCTTCACGCAAATGGAATTCATTTTGTGGAAAGTCAAATGTTTGGTCAATCAAATCAAAATACTTCGTTCTCATTTCATTCAGTTGGGATGCGATGTTCCCTTAAACATTAATATTACTTGATAATTGGTGTTACAACACTTCCAAAATTCGTTCAGTTGGACGCGCTACAACCGCTTTCGCATTCTTTAGTACGATAGGACGCTCAATAAGTTTCGGATGCGCCAACATTGCGTCGATCCATTCGCTATCTGAGAGGTTTTTTCCTTTGTACA
>JBDKHH010000273.1:0-7155 GCA_039797785.1 Bacteroidota bacterium
ACGAAGAATATAAAATAAAACCTATGAACAATAACTATTACAAAAGTCCAGAACCAACATGGATCATGCGCAAGTTTTGGAAAGCAGCAGGTGCTGACAGCTATTTATTAGAAAGAAGTACCTATTCAGATCAAGTCAAGTATTTCTGTTTAGGAGGAATTGTTGTGGCTACCGGTGTTATGGCTGCGCTGGCAGGTGGTTATGCGATTTATACGATTTTTGAGCCTAGAACTGATGGCCCATTGAATGATACGATTCATGTTCCAACAATGTTAATGGCTTCTATATTTGGAATCATTTGGGGTCTGATCATCTACAATATTGACCGTTTTATCGTCACATCAACCGGAAAAGGTGATGGAACAGAAGCAATTACCAAGCAAGAAATTAAAAGTGCAATTCCTCGCATTATAATGGGAATAATTATAGCCTTGACAATTTCGAAACCAATTGAAATAAGAATGTTTCAAAAAGAAATCGAAGCTAAATTACAAACCGATATGGAAGAGTATATTGAAGTTAACAGGAAACTGAAACAAGATAAATTCGATAAAAATTATTTAAATGATTTGGAAAACAAAAAAAATGAAATCTTAGCAAAAGAAAGTTCTCTAAAAGCAAGTATTGAAGCAAAAAAGTCTGAAATGAATGTCGAGGAAGAGAAATGCCCTCCAGGATCAGACAATTTATGCCGAGGACCTGAATGGCACAGATTAAATAATGAAAGAGCATCATTAGAAGCACAATTACCTACTGTAAAAATAGAAATGAAAAAAGAATTAATTACAGTTGAAAAAGATATCGATAAAGTAAAAAAAGAAAGAGATAAAGAACTAAAAGATGTAGAAATTAAAGCTGCTAACATGGGAGGTTTATCCGCAAGGATAAATGCTATTGACAAAGTAACTGATAAATGGACATCCATATTCATTACCTTATTATTTATGGTCATTGAATTAACCCCTATTTTCTTCAAAATGATGTTGATCAAAGGTCCTTATGATTACATGGATGAAAATATCAAAGAATTAGCACGCGCTGAAGCGGGAATCGAAATTGAATATGATTTCTACAAAGACAAAAATGGGATGGAAAAACACAAAATCATCAACCATGGTGCAGAATTGAAAATGAAAGAACGCAAGCAAATATTGGAAGCGCAGGAGGCAATTAACGCACAAATCATTTCCAAATGGAAAGCAGCAAAATTGAAAGACATCGATTCAAATCCAACAAACTACTTCGAAGAGGAATAAAATGCGTGAATATTTCTGGAAAATAGCGGGAGGAGATCCTTCAATTCTTGAAAATTCAGGAAAAGATAGTCAATCTAGTTTTTATTCGATTGGGCTTCTTTTGGTTCTTATAAATGTACTCATCTTTAGCGCGTTCTTTGGTTTGTTTTGGGGCGTTTTTTCCACTTTTTTTGTAGCGCTTTTTGGTGCAAGCTTATTAACGTTTTTAATCAGCACTATATATCGCTTAAACCTTATGAGTTTAGAGCCTCCTACCCTTCCTATTAAATCTGAAGGTGGTTCTTTGGTTCTGTCTTACATTATTCGCATTTCAACAATTGTACTCTTTGCAATTTTCGTTTCCAAGTGCCTTGAAACAAGTTTATTCGGTAGTTATGTAGATGAACTTTTGAAAAATAAGTTTGTCAACTCTACTGTCCTTTCACGCTACAAATACGAAACAAGTGAAATGTTCGCAAATCATATGAGTTTATTGAATGAAACGTATCCAGTTGTTTGGATCATGACACTGTTAATGGTCTGCCTTTTTATTTATCCTATTTATTTGAAGTTTCAATTGCGCAAACGTTTCGAGTATTTCTCCATCAAAGAAAAAAGAGACATCCGCTTGGTCAAGGAGCAATTCGAACTCTTTGAAAATGAACTTAAAAAGATATACAGAAGAACGTATGCTGAATATCCACATGTAGTTACAAAAGTAGATGATCAAAAAACTTTTAATGAAAAGGGAAAATACGCCAAAACAGATTTTTACAATCAAAAAGAAGCGCAGTCAATTGCTGTAAGTGGTAATTCTGAAGATTTTATTTATTTGGAAGATTGGAAATAATGAATGAATGGCAAGAAATAAAAGAACTTACGGTCAACAAATATTTTGTTGCCAACGCTTTTATTAAATACCGTGCTGAATTACATGAACCACTTTCAAATGAATCAAAAGATCAACATTTTCGACTTTCCGCTTATTATGACATTTCCTTAACGGAAATTAAACAGATTGATGCACGAGAATTTGACCGGATTAAAAGGGAACGAATTTTAACATTAAATGCCGTTGATGGAACCATTCATGGAACCCATAATGGTTCAATTTATGAATTAACACCTGACGATTTATTTGTAACAAAACTGTCAAAAGTTACCCATGAACAAACCGAGGGTGATGAATTACATGGTTACTTTGAGAAAATTGAAGTTGCTTTTCAGATGCACCGAACAGAAGAGAAAATTGTTTGTATTGCAGGAAAAAAGACGGGCAACAGTCGCGTAGAAATTGACGGGATTTATCATGAATATTATTGTGAAGATTGTTCCACAGAATGGAAGAAAGAACCATCTTTTGAAACCATTCCACCTGTTGACACTAAAACAGTCAAGGAAGCGACAAACAAAAGTAAAAAACCCTTACAAACACCTCCAATACAAAATTCATCAAACGGGTGTTTTTCGGCACTAGCATATATCCTTTTAGGAATTGTTGTGCTACTGCAAATTGGTGTGTTTATCTTTTCAGGTCAGTGGATGATCTTGTTAATTTTCATTGCAGGTTATGCCTTACTTTTTGGATTAACGTGGCTATTATCAAGATTGAATCGCACAATTGAACGATTCCTTCCAGGATTTAACTTACTTAATTGGCTCTTGTCATTTGGTTTATTGATTCTATTGCTTTCAGGTCTAAATACCTTATTCAATCGCACGAATTGGAATTGGAATACCGAGCAGAAGAGTTCTTTGGACGACAATGATATTCATGAAACGAATTATGTTCCAGAGCCATCACAAACGTATGATCCAATAACAGATACAAAACCTGATTCGCTGAAAGAAAAAGTAACCGTCAAACTAAAATGGAAAGGCTTGGATAATGTTTATTACCAAGGTTCCTATTATTTGTACAAAGAAGATATTCAGAAAAGTACCGCAAATCTATTCACCCAAGAAGCTTTACAATTAACGAATTACGGTCAGCTCTATTCACGCATCTATTCAAACGATCGTTATCATTTAGAAGATGTTTATCGAATGCTTGACAGTATAAAAGTGAAGAACAATCAATCTTCGTTGCAATTTGCCAACACGATTGTTTCCATGGTACAGTCCATCAAATATGTTTTGATTCTTCCAAATGGATGTGATAATGCTGGAATTTCTTCGAACATCAGTGGCATCAACTTTATTCCCGAATGTGAAGGTAATAGACCTTACGGATTAAAAACACCGCTTGAATTTTTAGCAGACTTAAAAGGAGATTGTGATTCTAGAACACTTCTTCTGTATACTTTATTAAAACACTACGACTACGATGTTGCAATCATTAATAGTGAATATTATTTGCACTCAATGCTCGGTTTATCAATACCTTCGAAACAAATCAATGGATCCTTTAAATTCTTAGATGGTCAAAAATACTATTATTGGGAAACAACTGACAAAGGTTTTAGATTAGGTGAATTACCTGCAGAAATAAGCAACTTAAATTATTGGAAAATTGTTATAAACTAAATAAATATGGAAAAAATACTCGCTCATTCTATTGAATTAATTATCACATGCGGATTAATTTTCGGAGTTCTGACCTATTGGAATAAAAAAATCAAAACAACCTATCATTTAGAAAAGGATAATCTAGCTTATACCCTATTTATCCTTTCTCAACTACTTGCAATTGTCTTCATTGTTGTGGAGGGAATAGATCCTCAAAATGGACAAATAATGAGTAACATGCATCCGTTCAAAGAACAAGCTGCGAAATTTTGGGCCATTCAAGGTGTTTATTTAATTGGTTTTGTTCTTGTTTATATACTTTCATTGGTAATGACAACCATCATTTCAATCACAACGGGTTTTATTGAGAAATCAATTGCAAGTGAAATTGAAAAAGTTAATTGGCAATCTACGTTAATTTATGGTTCGATTTTAATAGCCATTTCATATGTTTTCAGTTTATTTGTATTGAGACCATTTTTAGTTGAATGGATAGCGAACAATGCACAATTTGTTCCTCTAAGTTAAATCTGTAATCGAGAAATAAATGTCACGATTTAAACAATACCTTCAGAAAATCATTACGAAATCAATCATTGAAATTGTTGCCGTTTTTATAGGTATCACATTGGCTTTTTTCATTGATAATTACCGTCACGAAAAAGACAAATTCGAAATCACTAAAAAGTATTATTCTTTGTTAAATCAGGAACTTTCAAATGATTCAGCTTATATGGCTTTAGGATTGGAAGAAATGAAATTCCAAATTGAACATATCGATACCTTCATCTATGGAGCAGAAAATGGAAGTGTTGAAATTATGAATCAACAACTCTTAGGTATTGACGTTGAAATTAAGAGCAATAATAAAATGGCGATTGCCAATACCTTACTAGAATCACATGCTTTCAATGAACTTTATGACACGCTAATTTTTAGCGATTTAAATACGTTGAGAACAATTCAAGAAAACTTTAATAAAATTAACAATCGAATTGAAGTTGAAAAACTGAAACTAGACGATCGCTACTTTAACAAAATCTATAACTATTCATCCAAGGTTTTTGATGTTAATTCAATTGAAGATAAAAATCAATTCTTAAATGAGCTTATCCGTTTCAAAAAACTTCTTGAAGAACGAAAAATGTATCAAATGTCCTTAATTGATATGACAAAGAAATTATTGGTTGAAGTAAAAACGTACGTTTAATTATTTCCCATGTCCAATCAATCCCAAGTCGGCACGCAATTAATACCCACCTACCTCACCAACTTAAACTCGATCTTTCGCAGCAGCACTGTTTGGTTGTTATGGCGACAATGGATATAAATGGTCGCTTTTTCCTGTGATTTCGACGTAACAAGCACATAGCCTTTTTCTGTTTTGGAGATGGCAACACCAGAACCAGTGAGCAAAAACTGTTCACAACTCGCGCCTTCCAAGGTCAGCACATTTTTATCCGTTTTCGACAATGTTCTAGGGTTTTTAACGCCATTCACGCGGTAATCAATAAATTGGTCTTGTGCAAAGCTTTGGATGCTAAGGAAGAGGAAGGTTAGAAGAACGAAAAGTGTTTTCATATGTGCGGTGTGTTGGATGTGCTAAGAGATTCAAATGTAATTAAAAGAGCGCATTTTTTAGTCAAGAGCCAAAAAGAACAATATATTTACACCATGAAACACTTCGCCTTTCTAATCGCATTCATGAGATGCTTTTTCCTAGAAACGCCAGTGGTAGATGCAGCCAACTGAAGTTTAACCAATTCAACTGTACAATAAGTTCGAATCACATGAATCAATTCAAACAACTGCTTTTTGCCATCATAATCGGGTGTACATCTTTCCAAACAATCGGACAACAATCAGACAATACGAAACCGATGTATGGTGAAGTTCCGAAAAGTGACGAATACAAAAAAATAGATGAGGCTTTTAAAACCGATTGTTTAGTCCAATTTGGAACAATTGATAGTTCTGTAAATGTCTATATCGATTTCGCTTGGAGATATTTTTACAACAACGACTTAAAAACAGCAATGAAACGCTTTAATCAAGCATGGCTGTTGAATGCTGAATTTCCAGATTCCTATTTTGGTTTTGCAGCTTTGATGGAAGTACAGGGAAACAAGCCAGAAGCGGAACGGTTTTATAAAATGGGCTTGGAGAAAGACACGGCAAAGAAAAGAGCGGTAATGTGTTATCAACGAATAGCTGATTGTAAAGAGCATCTGCAGGATTTCAACGGCACAATTGACGCATACACGAAAATTTCAGAACTTGATTCAAGCAATGTGTTTGCTTTTAAAAAATTAGGCTATTTGCTAACGGAGATGCACAAACTGGATGAAGCGCTGATCGCTTATGGAAAAGCAATTGAACTTGATTCGTCAGACGCGATGACCTATAACATTAGAGGAAATTTATACCTAGTATATAAAAACTATTCGAAGGCAATCAATGATTTAACCAAAGCAATTGAACTTGATCCAAACAATTTAAATGCTTATGTAAATCGAGGGATTTCAGAGTTGGCCATTCATCATTTTGCCTCTGCAAAAAAAGATTTTGAACAATGTGTGCGTCTTGATCCTGAAGCTGGGGAACTATGGAGATTGTTGGGAGAGGCGAAAGTTGGTTTGCATGATGCATCTGGAGCTTGCCGGGACTTTGCAAAGGCAAAAAGGCTTGGGGATGAAATGGTGGAGGGGCTGATTGAAAGAAACTGTTATTAAGGATTTCTCTTACTTTTTGCTGGCGCCCAAAAAGTAAGCAAAAAGGGCGCTTTTCAATTTTTTCAAGGAGCCTACCGACGCTTCTCTTCGTTACGCTCGGTACCGCTGCTAAAGCTCATGTTCTAATACGAACCAAGCCATTACTCTCCTCGCAACACCGTTTTTATAAAAAATTAGTATTTCTTTCCTCTTGTCGCTTTACAGCAGGGCTCTGCGAAAAAATTGAGAGCCTTCGAACAATCTATTTCTCAGAAGGGTGAAATTTGAATTTTAATAAATCATACTAATTCGGTTCCTTGATCCGATACTATTTTTAATTGTGGTTTTCGGATCAGTGCTTCTAGATTGATACCAACGATTAGTTTGATGCGAAGCATCCTGAAAGAACCTTTTCAGAAGCGTTAGAGAAGTTCCATCGCGTAGTCGCTGCTCAGGCTGTAACGCAGAGGAGGCCGATTAAAGCATGAGCGCGAAGCGAATGGAATAAGCGATGCGTAGCAAACGCCTTTGAAAAGGTTCAAAGAGCACTTTTTTGCTTCTTTTTTTTGCGATACAAAAAAAGAAGATGAAACCTGCATTACAAGACCATTGGTTTCTTAAAATGTGCTTTTAAGTCCTCTACTAAAGGTAACAATTTCTCGAGTGTCACGTGTTCCATTACAACAATCTTATACCAATTT
>JBDKHH010000274.1:0-4452 GCA_039797785.1 Bacteroidota bacterium
TACTTGAAGTTAGTTGCATCAATTTTGGCAGGTCTTTTTGTTTTAGAAGATCATACGAAAGCATAAAATACAGATCGTGAAGTTCAAGATCCAGTTGTTCGATTTTACTTCCTTTTTCAGCCGCTTTGTCTGTGTAGTATTCAACGAAGTAGGGTTCTAACTCTTCAACAAATTTGTCTTTTTGGACATCCGAATACTTTATACCTGCAATTAAGAGAAAAATGACAGTGAAAAAACTGATAATTCCTAAGGCCAATTTAGATGGGTCTGTAAATCCTTGCTTTTTTGAAAAACGGTAAACAAAAATGCCAATTCCAACGAACACGAGCCACATGGCAATTCCACCCAGAATAAATCCTGCTTGAAAGCTAAACGATCGATCGCGAACCCAGCCTAAATGAAAATAAGCGCCAGCCAAGAAACTCCAAACGGCTAGTAAGGCAATCCAAAAAATGTTTCTTAGTTTAATTTTTGTCATAGTATTGATGGGGTTGTTTTGGGGCTGGCGCTAGCCGGCTGTTAGGCGCAGATTTTTTTATTAATGCATTGCATGTTTTGAATATTCCATTTTCATAGCAGATTCAATTCCATGTTGAATAATTCTTAAATCTTTTAGCCTTATGAGTAAATAATCTATTTGATAAGAAATATCCATTGGATCATTGTATTTGTCAATATATTGTTTAAATCTTCCGTCATCACCTGTATAATAACTGGCGCTAGTAAATAATATAGACAAATCATAATTATCACATTTACAGTAATTGAGAGGACTATATTCATTAACGTCCATTAAGGAATTTCTTGTAGTTTTTTTTGAAAAAACAAAATCTGTTGGAGCAAATTCGAGGGTAATAAGATAACCGAACTCTTTCAAATAATCTTTAAAGGATAACTCATAACCATTAAGTCCAAACAAATGGTATTCTTTTATTTTTATCGGATAAATTTCTCTTAAAGTATCTAAAATTGAATCTAAATCAGAAATGTGTTGTACGTAATCAAATTCACTAAACTTATTTTTATAAAGACAGTATTTTCGTTTATTGATAAACATCGTATTGTCATAGACAATACCATCAATTTCAAAAGTTACATTACTCAATGTATCTAAATATTGAAATGAAAATAAATCATATTCTTTTTTTGATAAATTAGGATGCTCGGGTATAAACTCAACGAAATCTTTTTTCCATGCAATTAAATCAAGTAAGTTCAAATAGTTTTCGCTGCTTAATGATGAATCGCCAATTACATAAAGATCGTTGGGCTTATAAAATATAGTGTTGCCTCTTGTTTTATCGATTTGATAATTTAGAGAAACAACACCGACTTTAAAAATGGTTTTTTCTATTAATAATTGGTTTGCAAAACGAGTATATTCTTTCTTTATTGAATCATTCAGAACTAAAGAATAGTTAACGTTTTCATCCGAGTCTATATAAGCGCTAATTTCTTCTTGAGAAAACGAGAGATTTGAATACATGGTACAAAGCATTATCAAAAGAAAAGACAATAAGATTTTAATATTTTTTTTCATCTTTTTATGATTATATATTCGATTTAGGTTTAGTTGTGTTTTCATTGTTTGTAACGTTCCCACACCTGGGGCAGGAGACGATTTTTAAAGTTAATATTATTTGCGTTCAATAATTGAAAGCTTGTCCATTGTCGTTTTTCGTAACTGAGATTTCGGCTTTTTTGCTTAGCGTGTGTTATAGCACGTTTATTTATTTATCGGAAAACCATTAATATAAATTTCTTCTTCTTTTATCTCTCCAAGCTCAGTATATAATGTCCATTTTCCATCTGGCAAAAAAGTTGAACAAACCATGTAGATTATTCCTTCTTCCATTTCAAATGATTCCTTTTTTGGATTATAAACATTGCCTAAACTATCTGTTCTTTGATCAATATTAACGTGAAATTCCATAGGAAGATATTTCCCTTCACTTTTAACAATCCCATTTGGGTAAAATGTTTTCCAATTACCAACCCTTTCATAACAAGGCTTTTTACACTCAGCGGTTTCGTATTTTAGAAAATTAATACTATCATAAATTGTTAAATTCTGTGATCTGGAATTTACATACCTCCAATATCCAATTTCCCTTATGTTGGTTGTATTATTGTGATATTGGATTTGTATGTATCCAGTGTCAGAATATATTTCGAAATAAACTAATTGTCCTAAGGTATCCCATTGCTTTAAAGTGTCATAGATAACTCTATTTCTATCAAAAAATTCTTCCCTTTTTTGGCCGTTTTCATAATAGTAAATTATTTGACGGTGTAAATCGTATTTTTTATCTAGTTGAATTATTTCACATTGTACAGTGCTATCTTCCCTATAATATTTATGTGAACTAATTTGTCCAATGAGTAATAATGGAAATAATTGTATAAGTATGATTATTAGGGTCTTCATAATGTACTATAACGTTCCCACGCCTAGCGAAGGAGCCGATTTTTAAAATTAATTTTATTTGCGATCCAAGATCTTTTTGTTTTCAATAATTCGTTTTTCGTTACCCACAATTCCGGCTCTTTTGCCAGACGTGTGTTAGCAACATTATTTTATTATTCTTTTATACATAATCGACTCGTTGAAGAACCTAATGAATTCATCTTCTTTAGCAATTATTTGAGAATTGTAATAAACATTGTAATTCTTAACCTGATCAGATAAGTCATAAATATTCTCTTCCATTGTGTCAAATAATTTACTGAGCACTTTTCCTTGATAATTTACATAAATCCATTTTCCAGATATTAGCCTGACTTTATAAATACCTTGAAAACGCATCTTGTTATCATAATCGAAATAACAGGAGTCACATTTGAATAACTCATTTTTCTTAAAATCATAAAGGCAATTAGTCATGTTTGAACTGTCTAATAGTGAGAAATTTCCATATGTGTTAGAAAGAATAGAATTATATGGTAACCAAGACGATCTCGCTTGAGAATTCTTGTCTATTAATCGTTGATGATTGCCATAATAATAGTCCGAGTTTTTTGTTTTCATATGCTGAATAATCACAAATTGATCATGCAAATTGGCACCAATTAACCCTTTATATATATAGCGAATAGATTTTAAAGAATCTTGCAGAGAAAGGGCTGCGAATGGTTCAAAATTAGGGGTGTAGATTCGATGAAATCCATTTACTTTATCGTAAATAGGAATGAGATCATTGTGTGGTTGGTTACCAATATTTCCGCCAACATATGACATTGGAGCATCATTTTCAGAGGCTTCATGTAAAATTGCACCTGTTGTATCGATCAAATGAATCATGCTAGAATTTGGATTTTTCCCGAATGTGCGGTAACCTCCAATGCCATAATCATTAAAATGACTAACATCATAAATTCTTTCTCTGTCTGTTTTTAGTTCAAATACTTTGTTGCCTAGTGTGTCGATGTAATAATATTGCTCTAGTTGCCTAACCATAGACAAATTTGAGCTAAATGGACAATCAGGGTTACGAGTAACACCATTAATCGGAATAAAAACATCTGATGCTCGGAATCTTGGCTCAATTGCTATTTCACCCATTTCGTCCAAATAGCCATATTGACCATATGAAATACCTAGATCTGCATGCAGTCCGATGTAAGGATATAAAAAGAACGTACGTCTATTATTTTTTAGTGTGCCAAATTCAAGTAGGAATGGCACATTCAAAAATTGCAAAAGGGTGTCAAATTGAGTATTGATCACAACGAAGTCACTTTTATAAAGTTGAGAAGTACGATTCGAATCTTCAAGATCTAATCTCGGGTATCGCGCGAATTCTTTTGCATGAGTACTTATAATGGCAAATCCATTTCTGAATTCGGGCTGTCTATTTTCAAAATCAGTCATTTTTACTCCTTGTTTGGAGAAATATGCTTCTTTATTTAAGTTGTCTTTGACTAATATCAATCCTCCAGAACAATCGGAAGGAGGATTTGAGTACCAAAATGGCAAGACAACTTCATTTTTATAATTGACCGCGCCATACTTACCTCCTTTGCGACAAATATTGACACCTTCAGACCAATTTCTGATGAATTCAGTATCATATTCAGGAGAAATAATCCATTCACCATAAATATTCATCCAACCAGATTTACCATTTTTCGTCGCTCTAAATATCTGGTATTCTAAATTTGGAAGAATAGGTTCGAAATCGAAAAAAATAGTATCAATAGGAGGTGAAAACTCTGCAACATTGTTCTTTTTGTTGGATGAATTTTTGACCGATGCACAAGAAACCAAAAGTATGGTAGTGAGCAATATCAATAATAAATTACGGTTAATATTCATCCTGCTTGTAGTTGTTGCTAACGTTTCACCGCCCGGCGAGCGGCCTGTTTAGTTTAAAAATTCTTCTTTTCGAAGTTAATTTTATTTTGATTCTAATTCATCTTTTTTGCGAAGAAAAATTTGAAGGCTGGCGCCGA
>JBDKHH010000275.1:0-7021 GCA_039797785.1 Bacteroidota bacterium
CTTTGTTCGCACAACATTCAACGATAGCATTGTGAAAGTGATGAGAACACATGGTGTCAATTATCCTGAATTGGCGGGTAAATGGAGGCTCGTGCGTGAAAAAGACTATGATTACGGCACGCATTACGAATTACAGTTTCCACATACTATTCCGAGTGCCATCAAACTAACCAGAAAACAATTGACCGCTGCACTTGGTAACAAAAAGGTCTACAACATGCGCACAGATGGTCAAATGCGCGAATATACTTTTCTCTACGACGATGGCTATATGTACTTTGTTCCGGGCGAGTGGTTCAAAAGCGATGATGATCCAATGATTCATTTTGAAAGGGAGTAAAACACTAAATTAAAGCAATGGACATAAAAACCTGTATCAACTATTTGGACTTTGTAGTCGCTGAATGTGATAGACATTTGAGGGATAAACAAGTGACAGACGATGAATTAGTGAATCTTATCATTGAATTTCAACGCTTTCAAGATCAAATTAAAGAAAGTGATTTACCTGAGGAAATTAAAAGTAAGATTGCTGAAATTAAACTTGACTATTCAGTAAATGCAGTTGAAAGAGGTAGTTGGTTTTTGATGGTTGCAGTTCTTACATTTGGCTCTTGGGCCATTATTTTAAACATGAGAAAGCAAGCAAAACGCAAAGAAGCCTTGAATTTATTGAAATTTGATGCAACGCGACTTTCGTCATTTGTTCGGTTTAATTATTAGCAAAGAAAACATGCGAATCAAAAGAGATTGAAAAAATTTTCAAGCACGACATCCGCAAGGGATTTGAGAAGCGTGAATGAGTTCTCATTTTTTGTATATTCGAAAAATACCGATAGGATAAAATAATTGGAATGAACAGACTAGAATTCTTCCAAACAATTTGGAAAAGCTTTTTCAATTCAGTAGTTTAGTGAAAACATTAAAAAATCATGGCTCAAGTTGACGTAATTAGAAATGGCATCATCGACAAATTATTATCGATTACGGATAAAGATTATTTGATTGCCTTGCAGCGTTTGGTTGAAAACAGTTCAGTTCAAGATGAAAAAATTAAATTAACAAAAGAGCAAAAGTTAATGCTTGAGTTGAGTGAAAGCGATATTCAACAAGGACGTACAATTGCTCATCAGGACCTTGATAAAAATGATCTTGAATGGCTAAGCGGAAAATAGTTTGGACTGAAACAGCCGCAAAGCAACGCCGTGAGATTTTATCTTATTGGCTAAAAAAGACTCAAAGTACAACGTTTCCAAAGAAATTAATAGAAATAACTGCTGAACACCTAAAAGTCATTGTTAAGAATCCAGAGGCATTCAAAGAAACTGAAATCAAAGGTGTACGCGAATCAGCAATGGGACATTTTTCACTTTATTATAAAATCACACCAGAACAAATCATCGTAATGGCCTTTTGGGATAACCGACAAAATCCGAAGAAACTTTTGAAAATTGTTTCGTAAATTTTAACGAATAATTGAAGCGAAGTTAATTCGTCTATCTAAACAAACTGAAATCCATGAACAGACAAGAATTCTTCCAACGAATAAAGAAAAAGCCAATTTCGTAAGCTAAAAATTACGAGTTTTACCATCAAAACATCTACTATGAAAAGAATGTTATACCTAATAAATGCAGTAGTGATTTTCAATATTTTTGCCTGTGCACAGCAAGTGGAGGAAGTGAAAAAGGAAACAGCGAAGAATGATTGGGAAACGTTTTCTGATTCAAATTGTGAAATTCAATACCCAAGTGATTGGGAGGAGAGTACTTCCGGTGAGTATGGAACAACTTTTATCTTGTACAGTCCAAACGAAGGTCCTTCGGATAAGTTTAGGGAAAATATTAACTTCATGATTCAAGATTTGCAATGACAAATTAAAGACCTTGACGCTTATGTGGAATTATCAGAAAGTCAGGTTGAAACAATCGTTAAGAACGGAGAAATGATTACAAGTAAGCGCGAAAACAATAAAAACGGTGAACACCATAAAATGATCTATTATGGAACGCAGGGCGACATGAATCTTCGGTTCGAACAATATTTTTGGGTTAAAGACGATAAGGCCTACCTCTTAACATTCACAAGTGAAAAAGACGCCTTCAAGCGAATTGAAAAAGTAAGCAAGAAGATTGTAGCTTCGTTTCGTTTGAAATAGATGAGCTCGTTTATAACCCTTGTGACTTTCATCAACTAAATGATCAAAAAATATCTCTACCGAATTATTTATGTGTGTTCATGGATTTGTTTGAATGCATATGCCTTTTGGTATAGTGCCAAATGTGATTCCTTAGAATTGTATGATGTTTTTACATTAACAGAACTAATTGTCGTAGTAACTTCTCCAATTGTATCTCTCATCATTCTTTCAATAGGACGCTTTCTCTACCGACAAATAAATGCGAGGATTGAGGTGAATTCATCGGTTAAATTCAAAATCTTCTCTTTTGTCTTTGTTTCTTTACTTTCATTGTATTACCCAATTTCAATTATTGTTCATACTAGTTTGAATGATTCAATTAGGACGAGTATTTGTCAAAAAAGCGAATGGGATTTTCAGAATGCACACTCGAATAAACTTAACTATGAAGAATACGCGTATATTAAAAACACAAACAACCTTCCTGCAATTCCAATAAATTCAAGAAATATAGATTTGTTCTATTACGAGGATGATTTTCTAGGAGATTATTCGATTGTACTTACATTTGAACTTGATTTAACGGATAAGTTGAATACCACAAAACGATGGAAATCGGAAAAATGGAAAGAGATTAAAATTGATAAAGTCAAGAAAATAAAAATCATTGAATATACTGATAATCAAGGTTGATTTGTTGAAGAAAGATAAATTAAACATTAAGCGTTGAAGTTGATAATTATAAATCACCCAATCTGCCTACAAGCAGGAAATCAAGAATTCTCAATCTTCAATTTTCAATCTTCCCGCCGTAGAATTTATCCCGATTCATCGTGACGGCCGCGAAGCAAATCACGAATCACGAATCACGAATCACAAATTACAATTCCTAACGAATTCTCAATTTTAAGCAGATTCGAAAAATAAAAAATGTATATTTGAGTAGACTAATTAATAAGATTTAACCATGGTAGTATTGTTCGTTTTTATAGGTATTATTTTAATCGTTGTTCTATGGTACGTAAGTGCGAACAACAAATTGGTTGCGTTAAAAAACAATCGTGAAAATGCATTTGCAGACATTGACGTTCAATTGAAACAACGCCACGATTTGATTCCTCAATTATTGGGAGCTGTGAAAGGGTATATGGATCATGAGAACAATGTGTTGATTCGTGTAACGGAAGCAAGACAAAAAGCTGTCAATGCTAAATCGATCAATGAAAAAGTAGTTGCAGAAAATGAACTTGGTGCAGCAATGGGAGCGCTTAATATTCAAGTTGAAGCCTATCCAGATTTAAAAGCGAACACGAATTTCATGCATCTTCAAACGGAAATTGCTGATATCGAAAATAAACTTGCAGCGGTGCGACGATTCTTCAATTCGGCAACCAAAGAATTGAACAATGCAATCGAACAAATACCTTCGAATATCGTTGCGGGAATGAAAAATATGACCATTCAACCAATGTTTGATCTTGGTTCAGAAAATAGAGCAGCAATGGACAAAGCTCCTGAAATAAAATTTTAAGCATCGATGGAATACATTGGGTTACAGAATCAAATTGCTCGAAATAATCGAAGATCAATTGGTTTGTTAATTGCCTTTCCGGGATTAATCCTTATCGCTGTTTATGCATTTTTATTTTTTGGATTAGGCAAAGACATTGATAGCACAAATTTGAAGTTTATTCAAATTGCGCCGATTGCTTTGGTCGCAGTTGGAATTTGGTTCATCATCGCTTATTTGTTTCAAGCATCCATTATAAAAGCTACTTCTGGCGCCAAAACGCTCGAGAGAAATGAAAACCTGAGAGTTTATAATTTGACGGAAAATCTGTGCATGTCAATCGGTATGAAAATGCCTAAACTATATGTAATTGAATCGTCTGCTCTCAATGCTTTTGCTTCAGGGATCGACGAAAAGTCATTTTCTGTAACACTGACAACTGGTATCATTGAAACCTTGAATGATCAAGAATTGGAAGGCGTAATTGCACATGAATTAACGCATATTCGCAACAAAGACGTTCGTTTATTGGTGGTAACCATCATTTTTGTAGGAATCTTTGCCTTCCTCGTTGAAGTACTTCTTCGAAATGTTATTCACGGTGGACGAGGAAGAAAAAACGATAAATCTGACGGTAAACTTGTACTCGTTGCCTTAGTGATATCGATCGTCGTATATTTTTTCTCCATTCTTTTCAAATTCGCACTTTCACGTAAAAGAGAATATTTGGCAGATGCAGGAGCTGTTGAATTGACCAAAAACTCTCATGCCTTGGCTTCTGCTTTGAGAAAGATTTCAGGAAATAGCAATTTAGATGTAAAAAGCGATGACTTAAAACAATCGTTTATTGAGAATCGCCCAGAGAACAGCAAAGGATTTCTGTCTTCTATCGGAGGATTGTTCTCAACACATCCACCAATCGAAAAACGCATCGAAATTCTAGAAAAAGGAATCTAAACTGCGCAGCTAATCTTCAATTTTTAATCTTCAATCTTCAATTTTCAATCCTCCTAAACGTTAAATTAATCCGCATCCCCTTCACTTTCGCCATTTTCGGTAAAGCATGCAACCACGCTTCTTGCGTTTTTCCTTGCATCAGAAGTAAGGAACCATTTTCCAAAATAAGAGAAACCGACTGTTTAGTCAACTTGTGCTTAAAAGCAAATTTTCGTGTGGCTCCCAAACTCACAGAAGCAATAACAGGATGTGTTCCCAAGGGTTTTTCATCGTCGGAATGCCAACCCATGCCTTCAGTTCCGTCGTGGTACAAATTCAACAAACAAGAATTGAATAAAATGCCTGTTTCTGCTTCCACAGCTTGTTTGATTTCCAATAAATGTGGAGTCCACTCCACAGCAACTTTGCGCGTATTGGAATAAATGTATTCGTAAGGTTTGTCGCCGTACCACGCAACTTTACGCTTGGTGATAATCGTTTTGCCAAACATGCGTACTTCATCTTGCTGCCATTCAATTTCGTCCAATAAGTGCGCGAAAAGTTCGACTGCTTTTTGTGTTCCAAGAAAGGAAGGCGCGTACGTCACTTCACCATCAAAGGGAAGAAGATTTTCGTTTTCAGAAGTTGAGAATAAATCCACAGCCCTTAACCGTGAACGGTTTCGTTTTTACCGTATTTGTCCATCAACGAAGCTTCGAAGTCAAGAAATTCTTGCCAACGTGCATCCACATCAATTCCTTCAGCATACTTGCGTGCGAAATTTAAAAAGGTGGTGTAATGTCTCGCTTCACTTTCCATCAATCCGCGGTAAAACTGACGCAAATCTTCGTCGTTGATTTCCTCTGAAAGAATCTTGAAACGCTCACAACTGCGTGCTTCGATCATAGCGGCAAACAACATTTGATTCACAAAATGACTCGCTTTTGGTCCGCCACTTTTGGTTTTGCGCAAGTAATCCGCTAAATCATTCACGTACGGATCTTTGCGCTCGAAGCCCATTTTTAAGCCGCGCTCAAGTAATTTAGTATGGACCATGCCGAAGTGTTCCATTTCTTCCTTGCTGATTTCCACCATCGCTTCAACCAAATCAGGTAAATGTGGATATTGAACGATCATCGAAATTGCATTGCTCGCCGCTTTTTGCTCACAAAAGGCGTGATCAATTAGAATCTCTTCAATGTTTTTTTCAACGATATTCACCCAACGCGGATCAGTAGGAAGTTTAAGACCAAGCATACTCGACTAATTTAGTGCAAAGTTATATTATTTTTCACTTTGAATTATCTTGATTGGAAAGAATGACATTATACCAAAGCTTTCACTATTTTTGAACTACAAAATTGTTTTCATGAAAAATATTCTTGCCCTGTTATTTGTTGGATTGAGTATCACACCAACTTTTGCACAACAAACGAAATCACCGAAATTGGTGGTTGGAATTGTCATCGATCAAATGTGCTACGAATATTTGTACCGTTACCAAGCGAAGTTTTGTGAGAACGGTTTCCGTAAATTGATGGAGCAAGGAACGAATTGCCGCAACACGCATTACAATTATGTGCCAACCTTCACAGGTCCAGGACATGCGTCGATTTACACAGGAACAACTCCTGAAAATCATGGAATCGTAGCGAATGATTGGTACGAACGCGAAACAGGAGCAGTTGTCAATTGCGTAGATGATAATACGGTAAAATCGGTTGGTACAGCATCAGCAGATGGTTTGTGTTCGCCACATTACTTGAAAACAAATACCATTTCCGATCAATTGCGTTTGACTTATCCAAATGCGAAAGTGATTTCAATGTCGATCAAAGACCGTGGTGCAATTCTACCGGGTGGACATTTAAGCAATGGTTCATATTGGTATGACTATTCATCAGGAAAGTTTATTACAAGTTCATTTTTCAAAGAAACACTTCCAGAATGGGTAACGAAATTCAACGATGAAGGCCAAGTAGGGAAGTACATGAATGGAACATGGAATACCTTGTTGGACATTGCAGCGTATGGCGAAAGTGGTCCAGATGATTCTAAGTACGAGCAATTGTTAGGAGGAAAGAAAACGCCAACCTTCCCGTATAATTTAAAAGAAATGACCGCTGTAACACCAGCAAACACCTTGTTTACAGTAACACCCTTTGCCAATACCTTTTTAGCAGATTTCGCGATTCGTTCGATTGATGCAGAACAATTAGGTAAGGACGAACAAACGGATATGTTGTGTATTAGTTTCTCAACGCCTGATATTGCAGGACATTCATTTGGTCCGTATTCAGTTGAATTGGAAGATATTTACATTCGTTTGGATTTAGAAATCGGGAAATTGATCAAAGAATTGGAAGCGAAAGTAGGGAAGGACGAGTTTGTGATTTTCTTGACAGCCGATCACGCCGTTGTTCCAGTACCTCAGT
>JBDKHH010000276.1:0-2918 GCA_039797785.1 Bacteroidota bacterium
ATCCTTTGGAAATGTTCAAGCAAAACCATCCAGATTTTCCCGCAAACCAACTACATTGTGCAGATTTTTTTCAGCATGAAGAGACGTATGATTTGATCATAGAGCAAACCTTATTTTGTGCTATTGATCCTTCGTTGCGCAGTAAATATGGAGAAAAAGTCGCGACTTTATTAAAACCGGGAGGTAAATTGATTGGTTTGTTGTTCAATCGCACATTTGACGCTGGTCCGCCTTTTGGAGGAAATCAAGAAGAGTATGAAAACTATTTCTCTGCGCATTTTTCTGTTACAGCTTTTGAAGCGTGTCACAATTCGATTGCACCGCGTTCAGGTTCAGAGCTATTTATTAAATTTATTAAGTAATTCGTTGGCAAGGAGAATCTAATTAACTTTGCTTCAATGAAACACATGCTTCGGTTTTTCTTAATTTTCACCGTTTTATTGAGTTATGGCCACTCATTTGGTCAAAACACAAATCGTGTTCCTTCAAAAATTGTTTTCACAGCTTCCGAATTTCAGCAATTTGGATTTGATGAATCGCGATATTCCGCTTGGAATTCAAACTATGATTCGATCCAACTTCCAAGAATTGGGTTTTACACTCCTGCACATAAATCCGTTGGGTATGAACAAACAGATTTAGTGGATGCAGTCTTTTTGAATAAAAGAATTATTTATACTGACAGTTTAAGTTTTGAAATCAGTAAATCTGTCGAAAATGGAATGCAAAATTCAGGTCAAACAGTGCGATTTGTACAAAAAAACGATTCTAGTTTTACGTTATTCTTACCCGAACGAAAATATGATTATGTAATTATTGCCAAATACAAAGGGAATGTAAAAGGTGTTTTGCATGTGTATGTGTATAAACCTTTGCTTCAAAAAGTGGTCATCGTTCCAATGGTTAAAACGGATTTAATCAAAGATTCATTGGAATCGCAGTTGCAAAAGGTCTATCAGCCTGCAAATATCATTTTTGATTTGTCGATTGCACCGCTTTTCAAGTTGGACAAGTTTGATGAAAAACTGCTCTTCGATAATCCAAGTCCTACAAATGATCGTTACACGCTTCAAATGCAGGAAATTCGAGATGCGTATTTTAAAAAACATCCGAATGCGGACAAACAAGCCTATTATGTTTTTATTATTCCCGGATTTGTGAATCCTTCCTTGAATGGTTACATGGTTGTCAACAAAGCGATGGCTTTCGTAAAAGTTGGCGATTCTAAAGCAATAGGGAATACCATAACGCGACAACTGGGACATGGAATAGGAATGCTAAACTCAACTTGGTTGAACGATGGCCCATTAAAAGGAACGACCGATAATTTAATGGATGCAGCTGGTGGAAAGCATTTAACGTATTTTCAATGGTCCGATTTACGCCATTCGGCCAATAGCTATTCGTTTTACGATAATTACGAAAAAGTGGTCACGAACAATGGGATGGTGGCTTATTTTTTCTGGGAAGAAGATAAAAATGGGTATATCAAAGTGGTTGACAATGATTTGCTTGGATCCATTCATCGTCCTTATAAAAAGAACTATTTCTCTTACCATTTAGAGGTTGACAACTTCTTGTTTTATGAACTTTTTGTCGTTCCATGGTTCAATGAGGTAATTTGCTCTTTACATATCATTGCTTTTGTTCTCATCTTCACTGTAGCCTTCTTGTTGCGCAGAAAGTTTCATCGCTATTTGCGCTTTAAATTTCGTAGAAGTCGACTTTTACGTATTGGATCACGTTTGGTGTTTATTGGCGGTTCAATTGCCATTCTGACATGGTTCTTTTATTTGATTCGAATTGGTTTTACATGGTTTGAGGTAGGCGAAGGTGAAATCAATGTGATGCATGGTTTAAACATGGATGACGCTTCTGCTTTCATAAAGTCAAATGAAAATAAAAAAGGAGAATTTGAGGTCAATCTCTCGTCTGAATTGTTGGTGAAACAGAAAAATCGTTGGGTTAAAAAAGTACGTAAGAAAGTGCTTTATTTTTCCTTAGAGAAGGATGAAAAAGGGGAGTGGACGAAATGTAAATTGGAGGCAAACAAGGATTCTTTGGTCTTGCAAACGATGGATTTAAGAATCCATGCACAAAATCACTACATCGTATTTAATTATTTGGATGAAAACAAAGGACTAATTGATCAAAAGGTTTACAATCATTTGGGAGTTGAATTGACGAAAAAATTACGTTTACAAGATCCTGCAAAACGCATATTAATCTTCGTGAATGGGTATCGTCCAACATCAATTGGTCACAATTTTAAAGATTATTTCAATGATATTTCAGCGAATGGTTTGGAGCACCCCAATTCCGACAATATGATTTATGATTTTGACCGATACGGTTATTGGAATCCTTGGCAAGCAATTGATGAACTTTTTCAGAAACGAATAAATCCTGTAGAAACGTATTATGCAGATGGCCATTTTTCTGTAAGTACCTCGAATCATGAAAGTTTGGTGAATTTTACCACTACAGCATCAATCTACCCGAAACGATGCACAAATTCCAAAAAACATACATGTTATACAACGACGCTTTCTGGTTCGGGCTTGTTGGGGTCTAAAATTGTACCTACCTATGATTTGCATCGCACGAAACCCAATAAAAAGGGATTTAGTGAACGAAGATCCAATGGAATGATTGCCGGACGTAATATTTTGCAATTGCTAAATGAGTTACCGAATAAATCGAAAAATGATACATTGTACATTGTCGCGCATAGTATGGGATATGCGTATTCACTAGGAATGATTGATGTTTTAAGAGGAAGAATTCAATTTGGTGGATATTATATTATTGCACCTGAAAATGCTTCAGCAGGCTTTGTTCAAACGCATGAATGGGAAGAAATTTGGCAATATGGAAGCAATTTGAATCCAGATAAACGTGACGCACCTTGTTTACAA
>JBDKHH010000277.1:0-5088 GCA_039797785.1 Bacteroidota bacterium
CGTAAGTGTTAGAGAATCCGATTACCACTACTGCTGCTGCTAAAATTGTACTTAACTTTTTCATAATTCTAATTTTTAAATGTTTTTAAATAAATTGTTTTTTAATTGTTTAATGTTGCTAGTGAACTTTCAAACCAAATGCCAAAGCGTGCCAAGAAAACGTAAATACCAGTAAAATCAATGGTTTCAGCAGCGTGCCAAAAAATGGCACATCAAGGAAACTCTTCGAAAACGAAGGAATGGTATTCGCTAATGAGGACGCAAAAGATTGAAAATTGATGATTGATGATTGAAAATTATCCACAGCGGAGGAAGATTCAGGATTTCCTGTCCGCTGGGGCGGAGTGAAACAGGGAAATTCGCGAATGAGAAAATTATCATTGCAACAGAGGAACCTGTTCATTTAAGAAACTTAACGGTTATTTCGTCAACGTGATTTCGATTCCTGAAACAAAATCTCCTTGTTCAGAGACTTTAACCTCAAATGTTGTTTTAGTGTAGGTATTGGCTAGTCCTAAACCTTTCAATTGTTTTTCATCGAATTTAATCGAATAGGTTCCAGGAGGTAAACCAAGGAAAGCGAAGTACCCGTCCTGCTCAGTTAAACCTCTGGCAATTTGCTTGTTCGTGCTATCCATGATATAAACAATTAATCGATGAGCTGGAACAATCTTTTCATTCTTTTCAATCATAACCGTCATCTCTACTTCACCCATCGGTTTCACAGGAATAAAGACTTTTTGAATTTGATTTGGACTTGTTACCACTGACCAAGTCGATTTTTCCAACATCCAAGAGATATTCGGGAAACCGTCGTTGGCAACTGTAATTAAATAAGGAGCGTAAGGTTCCAACGAAACAAAGCGATGAATTGAATCGTTTTCAGGTAACACCAATTTTCCTTTGTTGATAGCAACTGAAGCATTTTTAATCAATGGCTCGTTCTCGTCCATTTTCTCATTGTGATTAATATCTAAAAAGACCAAAACATCTAATCCGGCTCTACTTACACTATTACTATTCGTGAAGAAAAGCGGTGTTGGACTTTTTGTAAAATTGACACTTCCTGCTAAGCTTTGAGAACTCACTAAATAATCCTTTTCTACAGTCGTATTAATTGAACTGCGCATGAAATTGAAATCAAAATACAATGAAAAACCTATTTGATAATTCTGCGTTTGGTAGTTGTATGCCAGATTCACATTCGAGAAGAATTTTTTGTTGAACCTCTTTTGCAATTGAACATTACTGCTCACAGGTTTTCCTTCTGAAATATTGTACATCGAATTATGCAAAACTGACCAATTCTTTCTGAGATATATAGAGGTATTCAAATTGATGATCGACTGTGAACTTTGAATATAAGACAATCCAAGATTTACTCGTTTGTAAGAGAATGATAATGCAGTTTCCGATATCAAGGTGTTGTTGCTTACGCCAAAAATTGCACGTGTTGAATTGCGCAAGTAGACTTTGAATTTTTTACTCCAAATTGGAACATTCATAATTAATTCAGACTCCGCACGATTGTTTGTTTGTAGAATCGTTTGATTTTTAACATACTGACGATGCTTACCGTTTAACACTAAATTTCTTTTCGAACGGTACATAAATTCCACATAATGATTCGAATTATGCAAATAGGTGTAATTCAATAATAAATTTTTCGCCAAAGCAATATTCACTGACCCAGAATAAATGTGCTTATTCAATATGTTTTGATCGAAATACTCGTAACCCGCGCTAATTGTTGCCCAACGACTCAAACCGTACGAAAACTTTGTCTTATTGAAAACAGAGCGTGTCGAATCTCCCGTAAAACCTGTAAATGTTTGATATTGTAATTTTCGCTGTGCCGTAAACGAAAAAGGAATGTTGATAGGAATTTCCTCAACATTCTCTTGTCCCCAAGGACCATAATAACGCAATACAATGACAGAATTACCAAACACCAAAGGAATTTCAAAACTGAAATCCCCATTCATATCGGCAACCGCAAAATTCACTAAAATTCCATTGATGTATAACTCAACATCCCAACCAGGACTCGTGCGCCGTTGTATGAAATAACTACCATACGTTTTTTTAAAGGTATACGGAACATTCGTGAGTTTCAATCCATAAAAATTGGATTGTGTTTGTCCCGAAAGTGCAACATTGACACTACCAGCTTCAATTTGTTTTACCAATAAAAATTTGTCATTCACATACCGCCAGCGGATACTGCTACTCTCAAATTTAATGATGCTATCTCTCGTTAGCGTTGAGCGATAATTCAATTCACCACCAAGAAATTCAACCCCAACAGAACTTCTGAATTGCTGTTCATTGTTTCCGTAGTTATCTATTTTCGAATTTAAACTCCAATCAATGACCGCTCCTCGTAAAAAATGCCATTTGCGATCGATTGTGGAATCAGCTGGTTCTTCTCCAGTTAATGAAAGTAAATTTGAACGAATTTTTTTAATGCGCAATTGCTTAATGATTGGAAGTTCAATGTCAGAGCGCAAGAAAACTGTCAACTCTCTGAAATTAAAATCCATCGTCATTCCAAACATTTCCTGATACACTTTAGCAGGTAAATACACATCACTGAATGTGGAAATCATTTGTTCAGGTTTCAAGATTTTTTCTTTATCCCGAAAAGTAATTTTCCCAGAATTCGTGTTTAGGCTAAACGAATTATCATTGCTTAAGATAAAACCATTAATTGTGTCAAGTTGACTTGTATGGTTGATAAAGATTTCCAATTTACCACATAAATCAATCAGCGGTAAATAGATATTATCGTCGTAATAAACTGCTTCAATTTCGTAGATTCCCAGTTTATCGACATTTAATTTAATTGTGAATTGATCATATTCCAATTCCTCCTCTTCATCCTGCGAAAAAGCCACTTGATTGCTAATGGTCAACAAACAAAGCAATAGCAGGAGTATTTTGAGTGGCTGGCGGAACATGACTAATTATTCAAGCACTATAAAAACATTAAATCTTCCCTTGTATTCACCGGGAGTAACTACTTCAAATTCTGGAACAACCAATCTTCCGCCAATACTATAAAGGAATCCACCTTCAGCATTATTTGGTGAGACCAAGTTGTTTGAAGAATTATTGATGGGTTCACAAATCATTTCATCCCCAGAGGCATTGCGCATTTCAATATGTTCGTCGATCATTACATTCAACATCGTATAAGAAGGGCAACGTATTTCAAAAACCGCAGCAGAAGGATTCAACTCTGAGCTTAACAAAACAACAGAACCATCGGCAGAACGCATTCCGTCTTTCGATAAATCAATTGTACCACCATATCTTCCTGGATAAAATGCACCAAAGCAAAAGTCACTCAATCCAGTAATATAAACACGTTGATCATCGTCATCATCTTCACTTTCATGCGTTTCATTGGAATCATGCCTTTCCCTGCCATGCTCGTTTTGTGCGAACACAAAAACAGGGATAGTAATCATGATTACCATCAAATAATTTCGATATGCCCAACGGAGCAATTTCATTTCTATTACAGTTTAATTGTTTGATTGAAGTAAGGAATTTCTTTCCCATCCACTTTTGCAAAATACTTCAAAACGACGGTTCCTTTTGTTACATCAACCGTCGGTGGAATATTCATTGGAATGGATAAATCACGTGAATGCAAAGGAGTGTACACTGCGATTCCATTCACTTTCCCTAGAATCGTTTTCACTCCTGTTTCTGACGTATGCTCCACTTCCAATTGTCCGAATGTCGAAATTGTACCATAACGTTCAATTTTACAGTTCAACATTTGCACAGTATCCACTTGTTCCATTTTGATATCGGTTGCGCTTGCTCTAACAGTAGATTGCCCTAAACGAATAATTACGGGAATAGAAATACCATAAACCGGGACTAATTGAAAACCAATTTTTGTGGTATCGACTTCAGTTCCCATATCAGGTTTTTCATCCACGATTGATCGGAAATACAAATGCGAACGGTATTCTCCTGGAGCCAAATCCGGTGGTGTTTTTAATTGCAAACGAACCATTTGCGCTTCATTTGGAGCAAGTGTTACAGATTTTGGAAACACACGCAAGTATTTATCAGCAAATAAAATACTATCCTCAGCGGTTTCAATTTTCTCCAATTTACCAGAACTAAGCATTTTGTATTGCAAGAAACTGATGGTGTAACGCGCCGTATCCTTTCCTGTATTTGCAACGGTCAATTCTTCAATGTTTTTTCCGTTTTCTAAAACAACACGATACGGTGTTATTAATAAGTCACTTTGAGCAAATGCACTAAATGATCCAATTAATGCACAGATTAAGATTAATTTATTTTTCATTGTTTTAATTTTTGATTTTCAATTTGTTTGGTATTTCTGTTTTTTATTAAGCGCAGTAAACTTTCTTAAACTGCCAATTGATATTTAATAAGTCTTCGATGCAATGCGTTCCACTCGAGATTTAGCAATCTAGCCGCTTCAGCTTTGTTATAATCCGTGCGATTCAAAGCACGCATAATGGTCGTTTTTTCCAACTCTTCTAAATCGTAAATATCATTAAGGGATTTTCCATTAGAGAAGGATTTAATGATGTCGAAATGCTTACTTTGAAGTTCGCTTTCATTGCACAAAATGATGGCGCGTTCCATAAGATTTCTCAATTCACGAACATTTCCAGGAAAACGGTATTCATTGAACAATTCCAACGCATCATCACTAATTCCACGAATGTCTTTTCCCATTTTGCTGTTCAAGGACTTCAAAAAATGATTGGCAATTAACGGAATATCTTCACGGCGTTCTCGTAGTGGTGGTAACTCAATGATGAATGTTCCCAAGCGATGGAATAAATCAAGTCGGAAACTTGTGTTTTCTGTTAACGTTTCAATTGTTTTGTTTGTCGCTGAAACAATTCGAAGATCAAACGGTACACTTTTTTGCGTTCCTACTTTTGTATACCTTCTATCTTCTAAAACACGGAGTAATTTCACTTGTAAATTCAAGCTCATCTCCCCTATTTCATCCAAAAACAAGGTTCCTTTGTTCACTGATTCAAACCAACCTGCTTTGTCCGTTGATGCGTCTGTAAAACTTCC
>JBDKHH010000278.1:0-5386 GCA_039797785.1 Bacteroidota bacterium
AAAGATGCATACGTTGACTTGAGTACACAAGGAAATCAACTGGTTACATATAAATTCAGGTACTTACGCAGAGTAAGTGCTACGTAGTTCTACTTAGTTTTAGGGTAATTGGATTTATTAAAGGTGCAAAAGGAATCAATTGTTTGCTTTGTAGTAGTAAGCTGTATCCATCTTGAAGTATGAATAATTTAAGTTGGTAAGATTCTGGAAGGATTGAATGAAAACGTTGAAAACAAAAAAAGTCATGAACGAACGTCATGACTTTTTAACCTAAACCTATGTAAACGACTACTACTTGCTTTTTTGTGGAACAATCGGTGAAACTAGTGCTTAGAATAGCTTACCTGTTTGTTCTAGTCAAAGATGCATACGTTGACTTGAGTACACAAGAAAATCAACTGGTTACATATAAATTCAGGTACTTACGCAGAGTAAGTGCTACGTAGTTCTACTTAGTTTTAGGGTAATTGGATTTATTTAAGGTGCAAAAGGAATGAATTGTTTGCTTTGCAGTAGTAAGCTGTATCCATTTTGATGTATGAATAATGTAGGTTGGTAAGATTCTGGAAGAATTGAATGAAAACGTTGAAAACAAAAAAAGTCATGAACGAACGTCATGACTTTTTAACCTAAACCTATGTAAACGACTACTACTTGCTTTTTTGTGGAACAATCGGTGAAACTAGTGCTTGGAATAGCTTTCCTGTTTGTTCTAGTCAAAGATGCATACGTTGACTTGAGTATACAAGGAAATCAACTGGTTACAAATAAATTCAGGTACTTACGCAGAGCAAGAACTACGTAGTTCTACTTAGAAAACATGTTTTTTGAAAAATCGGGACAAAAAAAAGCCCTTTCTTTTTTAGAAAGGGCTTTCAAAATATGTATGTAAATTAAATGATATCCGATAGAATACCGATTAGATTTGGCATTTCGATCTGTGCATCCGACATAGAAACTTTCTCAACTGTTTCTTTTGAAGGTGCTGCTTCAGTTGGAGTAGAGGAAACATCGTTTATTTCTTCTGAACTAGTTTTTCCAACTGAAAATTGCTTTTCGTTGATTGTAGTAATGATTTTAATCATTTGATCCAGAGTTATTTTGTCTTTATCAAACGAAACTTTTGCAGTTTGAACTTCACGGCCTTCAACAAAATCATATTGAACGCGTGAAACTCCACCTGTTGCTTTTAATTCTTTACGAATTGTACCACCGCAACCTGCTTCACAGGTCATTCCAGAGATTTCAATTGTTGCCATTCTGTCCGGTATAACTTCTTCCTTAGAGACTTCTTTTTTACCTTTCTCAGTTTTTAATAGAACTGTTTCTGGTTCCGAAGAACAAGCAGCTAAAAAGAATAAAGAACTGGCAGCTATGATAATTGTTTTCATGACCTATGACTTTTGATAAAAACAAAGTTAATTTAAATGTACTGAACAAGCAGCGAAAAAATGTTAAAATATTGATAAGAAATTCTGCTGATTGAGATCTTATAGTGGTATACTTATTCTAAAAGTTGTTCCCACATCTTGTTGAGATTCAAGAACAAACACTTTTCCTTTGTGGTATTCTGTTACTATTCGTTTCACCAAAGACAATCCCAAGCCCCAACCTCTTTTCTTTGTTGAAAATCCAGGTTGAAAAATGGTTTTTAATTGTTTTGGATGAATGCCTTTACCGTTGTCTTTAATATCAATATGAGCCCATTCGGGTGAACGATGAACTGTAACAACTAATTCACCTTCATTTTCCATGGCATCAACTGCATTTTTACAAATATTCTCAATAACCCATTCCATCAGTGGAGGATTGTGAAGCGCAATTACAGGTTCGCTTGCTTCAAATGAAATCGAAACCTTGTTTGAAATTCGTGGGCGCAAATAATCGAGTACCGATTTTACCGTAATCGCAATGTCTGTTTCTTCCAGTTTAGCTCCAGAACCGATTTTCGAGAAGCGATCTGTTACTTTTTCAAGTCGATCCACATCTTTTTGCATTTCAAGTGGAATCATTGGGTCAACATTTTGCGATTCCAACAATTGTATCCATGCCATTAAAGAAGACAATGGTGTTCCAAGTTGATGCGCTGTTTCTTTTGCCATTCCAGCCCAAACTTGATTTTGTTCGGCTTTTCTGAAAGTGCTAAAAATTAAATAGCCAATAAAGACAAATAAACCAATTATAAAGAAAATAATGTAAGGGAAATACTGTAATTGTTTCAACTCTTCTGAATCATCGAAATACAAGATATTCTTTGTTCCATTTTTAAAATCGATGATTAATGGTTCATTCTGAAGTTTTAACTCATTGATGGTTTTACCGAGATTTAGGCTATCAACTTTTTCATTCGGTAAATTACTCCCCAATACTCTGTTCGTATTGGCGTCTACTAACAAAACAGGAACCATTCCCTGGTTGTCGATTAGTTCTTGGTTGAAGGATTTTATGAGCGAATCTCGTTCCTTCTCTAAACGCAAAATCTCTTTGGAGTCATCGTAAACATACGTCATGAACATCCCTTCGTAAACTTCTATTGTGAAAGATGGATTATCAGTGATCCAATCATTTGCCAATATGCGCAAAGAATCTTCAAATAGAGTTGTAATTTCTGTTACAGATAATGAAGGATGATCTTTTCTGAATGAACTTGTATCGATTGGTAGATTGATGTAACCTGAAATATTTTTATCCTGATCCAACAAAATAACGGGAATGTCCTTATTGTCTTTAATGATTTTTAAAGGAAAGGTAAAATCGGGAATCTGATCTAAAGGTGTTTCTTTGGACAATTCTTTGGTGGCATCAATCCACAAAGCCATTTCTTTTCGTTCCTTATCACGTAATTGAATAAACGTACGATCCGTTAAACGAACAAGCTCTAATTTTTTCTTGATGGCATCGGCCCATTGTTCAACGCGTTCGCGTTCGCGTTCCCCCATTTTTGAAACAATGTTATTCGATACAAACAAGGATGCACCAACCATTACCAACGCGAAAAGCATCAGTGCAATTTTCCATTTTTGTTTGTTCGAGTATAAATTCATTGTTTCCTTGAGCGTTAAATTTAACGAGAAATTCGATGTAAGATTGTTCTGAAATTGAAATCATCTGTGAATTCCTAAAATTGAACGATTAGAAAATAGTATTTTTGTCTAAAAAAGTTGCAATGCGCAGTCTCTTAAAAAAACCTATTTTCATTTTCTTTGCTTTATCAATTTTGATTGCAACGCCTTTGTTTTTATTGCCCCTGAATTTGTTTGATGGAGAAATTATATATCAAAATGGAATGTCTACAATCGTTGAACCACGACCTTTAAGTTTGCATTTTGTTTCAGGCTTGGAATATTGGGGAGAACCACTTGAAGGTGTAAAAGATTATCATTTAACTCCCCGTGGAAGAATGTTAGCGGTTGGTTTTATTATTGGTTTTCCAGCTTTAATTGCGTTCCGCGTTTTTTTAAAGAAAAATCAATCTAAATGATTGAAGGTTAGAAAAATAGTAGTAGATTTGAATCAACGATTATATAATATCTGTGTGAATGGGTATTGTTATGCTACTTTTTTTTTGATATGAAACACTACTACTTAATTCTGTTCTCATTTTCATTTACTTTTTGTTTTTCTCAACATAATAATGAGCTGTATAATAATGGTGCTTTAATCCACATCCAAGCAGGGGCAGAAGTTCATGTCTTGGGAGACGTTCACATGCGTGGAGCAGCTGGATTGTTAGAAAACAATGGCTTGTTAAAAGCTCAAGGAGATTTGTACGGTGATAATTTATTCCAACAACGCGGAACAGGAACAACTCGTTTACAAAACAATCTTGTAAATATCGGGCAAACGCAAAAAATTTCAGGATCATTTGCAGTAAGAGGAACTGGCTCTACAAATCTTGGTATCAACGATGGTTCCTTTTATAACCTTGAGTTAGGAAATGATATGGGTATTGTTTGGTTAGAGACCAATGCAATAGCAGGTTCAACGGCTTATGTCGCCGATGCTAGAGGAGGTGTAAATTTCAATTCTTCAGGTTTTCCCAATCGTATTATTACCCATTCTCCTTTGTCTATTCCTGCCAATGGAAATGGTTATTCTGCTGTGTTTGGATTAATGAATTCAACAGCGGGAATAGCTTCACTTGTAAACAATACAGTTTCATTAAACGGGAATTCAAGTTCGGTTGATGCAGGTTATGTTCAAGGGAAATTTAGAAGAAGAATTAGTCCTGCAGGTGGTGCTTATGGTTATGTTGTTGGTTTGGAGCCAGCTGGAGCAGGAGCACAACGTGGCTTTCAATATGTTCAGTTATCATTTGGAGCAAATACGTATGATGTTGTTGAATCCTATTTTCAAACAGCATTATCGAATACTTTTGCTCCGCAACTAGAATGTTCTGGATATTTGATTGATTATTGGGGAGGAACCGATCATGGGCAATGGATAATGACAAATCCAGCAGCAGGGGCAGGAACCTACTCAATTACAGTTTGGCCGCAAGATGCTAATTTTCCATCCAAATCGGTTTGGGTAGTAACAAAGGATAACAGTATTCAAGGAACTGCAGACCAATGCGGAGGTTCTCCAGTAAACTTAACAAGAGGAGGATTTAATGGATTCTCTACATTTGGAGTTGCGGCGGCAGATGCTTATGTCTTACCAACGGAATTAATCAAAATTTGGACAGAATCAATGACTGATTTTATCCAAGTTGATTGGTTGATTGGTTCAGAACACAATGTGAGTCACTACAATTTGGAAAGAAGTGAGGATGGAGTAAACTTTGAATTGATTTCAATACTTGCCGCAGCAGGAAATTCAGAAACACAATTGAGTTATCAATACGACGACTACGCAGTAAATCGCAATCAACTGTATTACTACCGCTACCGCGTTTTTGATTTGGATGGTACATCAGAATATTCGCCAATTGTTCAAGGGAAACTGATGTCAAATTCACAGGATTTCTCAACTGAATCGGTGTACATCTATCCAAACCCATCTTCAGATAATTTGAATATTGGTATCGCTAGTTCAAAAGAAAGAAATTTAAAAATAGAAGTGTATAATTCAATCGGTCAACTTGTTTACAACGAACGCAGCACCATTGAAAAAGGAAATTCAGTGCTTCCAATAAGTTTGGAACAATGGGTAACAGGAATGTATAATGTAAAAATCACGGATGTATCAAGCGAAGAAGTCGTTTGGCAAAAATTCATCAAACAATAATCAGACTGCAATGAGAAAAATAATTACTACAACAATCTTAACAGCCATAGCAAGTTCAAGTTTATTTGCACAAAATGTTGGGATTGGGACAGCTACACCAAGTTCATCTGCCAAATTGGAAATTTCAAGCACCAACTCAGGTTTATTGATTCCGCGC
>JBDKHH010000279.1:0-3728 GCA_039797785.1 Bacteroidota bacterium
GGTGTTTTCTTTGTTTCCAAAAAAATGGATGTTGATGAAACGAAAACCATTTCTGGAAAAGATTTAAATCTTGGAAAATAACACCAATGGCACTACCCGACTTTGAACTGCAGGAAGGAATCGTTTCACAACAATTTCGCGAACGTGGAATTACACACTTTTCACAAGCGTGTGAGTTCATACAACATTTGCCTTATGGCAGAATTTCCAATCGCGATAATTTGGATTTGGTATTAATTGAGAATCGTGGCACTTGTTCTTCAAAGCACGGAATTTTAGCGCGTTTGTGCGAAGAAAATGGTCACGAAGAGGTTGAACTAATTGCAGGGATTTTCTTGATGAGTCCAGAAACGCATGTTGAATTAACTGAATTTTTCAATGATAAGCCGTACAGCAATTTACCTGAAATGCATTGTTTCTTTCGTTTAAGCACGCACGATCGGTATGATTTTACCACTAAAAACAATCGTTTGGCGTTAATTGAACCCAAATTGGTGCGCGAACAGCGCATTGAACCTCATCAAACGGGCGATTGGAAAGAAAAGATACATCAGGATTATCTAAGAAGATGGGTAGCGCGTAAACCAGAACTCGGATTGAGCTTTGATGAAATTTGGGCACAGAGAGAAGAATGTATTCGTTTGTTGTCGTGATTCTCACTTGAATATTTAAATATTTAAATATTTAAATTTTGCAATTATAGAATCTCGCTTTAATCGTTTATAAATAATCGATTAATTACAAAGAAATAATTTGAAATTCAATTACACTTTAATGTGCTTAAAATCAATTTTTGGAGAGCAGAAATTAAGGTGTGAGGTGTTTTGCTTTTGGGTCGCGATAAATCGACGACCCTACAATCAAATCATTAATCCTCCAAATAAACGCGATGTACACGTTTTGAAATGCTTGTCATCAATTCATACGGAATCGTATTCATGGCATCGGCGAACTTTTGAATGGTTTGTTTTGATCCAATAATTTCAACTTTATCGCCTTCTTTTGCATGTAATTTAGTCACATCCACCATAATCATGTCCATGCAAACGCGACCAACTGTTGGACAAAACGTAGAATGAATGACAACGCCGCCTTTTCCATTTCCAAGTGAACGTCTGAATCCATCGGCATATCCAACAGGAACGATGGCAATCTTCATCTCTTTTTCTGCAATGAATGTGCGATTATAACCAACACTTTCTCCTTTTGCCAGAGTTTTAATTTGAGAAATTGAACTGAACCATTTCATTACAGGTTGCAATTTCAACTGAACCATTGGATTCGAGCTGATTCCATACATGCCTATTCCTAAACGAACCATTTCAAATTGGGCATCGGGATAATTTGCAATTCCTTCTGAATTTTGAATGTGACGATCAAAATGGTAGTTCAACTGCTGATTCAAGACATGTGTTGCTTGATTGAATTTCTGAATTTGGTGTTGCGTAAAGCGTTTATCACGACGATTATCAGCATCTGCTAAATGCGAATAAACCGATTTGATTTTTATTTCTGGTTGTGACTTAATGATTTCACACACACGTGGAATATCGCTTAATTCAAAACCTAAACGTTTCATTCCTGTATCTAACTTCAAATGAACAGGATAATCGATTTGACCTTGAAAAATCAATTCTTTGATAAACTGATCTAATTGCTGGAACGAATAAATTGCTGGTTCTAGCTCGTAATTGATGCAATCCTCAAATCCATCTTCTTCGGCATTCATCACTAAAATCGGTAATTTAATTCCTTGTTTCCGCAATTCAACGCCTTCATCAGCATACGCAACTCCAAGGTAATTGACACCTTGTTGTTCCAAGAACGCCGCCATTTTCTCAACGCCTGAACCATACGATTGCGCCTTCACCATTGCCAGTAATTTGGTTTTTGGGGCCATCTGCTGTTTGAAAACAGTCATATTGTGTCGAACTGCGCTTAAATCAATTTCGACAAAGGTCTTGTGATTTTTTAAGCGGAATTGACGCGCAAAACGTTGCATATCAGCTTTACGTGTTCCTTTTATAAGAATCACTGAGTTTTCAAAACGCTGTTTGATGTTCTCATTGTTTTTGATAATCACCACTTGATCTGGCGCAAAACCTTTGACAACATTTTCAACTTCTTTTTTACGGAAATAGTTGTCTTCATCCAAACCAATGATAACAACGCGTTTGCGTTCACCAGCAACACGCATTTGGTATTCCAGGGAATGCGTCAGGGCATCCAAATCCAAGTTATACGTATCGTTGATGATCATATTTCCATTGATTCCCTCGAATGTTTCCATGCGCAACGCCAATTGAGGCAAAGTCGGAATCGTATTTTTTAAATGCTTCGAATCTTCTAAAAACAATTTAGCTAATGCAATAGCCAGCAAAGCATTCGTTTGTCCAACTTGGTCTTGAAACGGAACCAATGCAAGTTCTTTCTTAAAGGCTTCAGGCTTGATTGCAACACCATGAATTGCCTTTAATTGAGTGGCATCTAAAAGAATTGAATTCGGAAAAAACGTTTTCTGAGTACCTGTAAACAGTTCTAATTTTTCTTTCAAATGATCTTCGGTAGACTTGAAATTTTCTTCATGCGCACGACCGAAAGAAGTCAAAACGCCGATTGTCGGTTTCACAATTTCCTTTAAACGCTGCATTTCTCCAGGTTTTGAAATTCCAACTTCAATCAAGGCTAAATCACAATCCGCATGCAATTCCAAGAGCGAAAGAGCAACACCAAGCTGTGAATTATAGCTTTTCGGACTTCTAACAACACGCAAACTTGGACTCAACAAATGATATAACCATTCTTTCACGGTTGTTTTTCCAGCACTTCCTGTAATTGCAACTACTGGATACGAAAATTGTGAGCGATGAAAAGCCGCCAGTTGCTGTAAAGCAATCAAACTATTTGCAACATGTATAAAATGTGCTTTTGGGAAATTTGTTTGGTCTATTTTTCGAGAAACAACAAAAACGCGAATACCTTTTTTGTAGGCATTTTCAATGAAATCATGTCCATCTCTAAATTCACCTTCCAAGGCGAAAAATGCACTATTTTCTGCGCTAAGAATTTTGCGCGTATCGTATACAATTTGATCAATAACAATCGTAGAACTGCTTGTTTCAGCCGTTCCTTCAATCTGTTTAACAAACTCCTTATAGACAATTCCTAATCTCAATGTGCTATTTTATTGTAGCACGCACGACATAAAGGTTGGTATTTCTCAACTGCTCCAACAAGTACTTGACCTGTTTCGTTTGCCGTACGATGCGAATACTGAGCTAAATTACCACAAGAAACGCAAATGGCGTGCACTTTCGTAACATATTCTGCGATCGAAAGTAAATTTGGCATTGGACCAAAAGGAACACCTTTGTAATCCATATCTAAACCAGCCAAAATAACACGAGATCCTTTCTTCGCTAATTCGTTACAAACATCAATGATTCCCTCATCAAAAAATTGCGCTTCATCGATTGCTACAACTTTTTCATTCTTCCATAAATCAAGAATTTCCTTGGAATCACTTACCGGAATTGCTTTCAAACTTGAACCTTGGTGACTTACAACGTTCTCCGTATGATAACGATCATCAATGATTGGTTTAAACAAGACCAATTTTTGATTTGCAAACTGTGCGCGTTTCATTCTGCGAATTAATTCTTCTGTTTTTCCAGAAAACATTGAACCACAGATTACTTCAATCCAACCATTTTGTCTGCCCTCTCCAG
>JBDKHH010000280.1:0-4916 GCA_039797785.1 Bacteroidota bacterium
ATATATACTTTTTTGCTTTAATAGTAAAAAACCTCACAATAATTTTCATACTTAACCGCATTAAACCTTGTCAAAGCTTTGAACTTTGACAAAGTTCATTTCAACAAGTTAACCAATTCCAATAGTTTACTCCTTATTTTTTGAATCTATTTGAATGGTTACTGGCCCATCATTTAACAATAAAACCTTCATATCCGCACCAAAAATACCAGTGGGTACTTTTTTTCCTAATTTACTCTCTAAGGCTTTTACAAAACGCTCATACATAGGAATGGCGATATCGGGTTTTGCGGCTTTTATATACGAAGGGCGATTCCCTTTTTTGGTTGCCGCGTGAAGGGTAAACTGACTGACCACAAGCACATCGCCATCAATGTCTTGAACAGAAAGGTTCATTACCTCATTTTCATCATTAAATATTCGAAGCTGCGTAATTTTGGTCACTAACCAATCCAAATCTTCTTGAGAATCGGCTTCTTCTATTCCCACAAAAACCAACAGCCCTTTTTGGATTTCGGCTACTACTTTGCTCTCAACTGTTACTGAGGCATTCGTTACTCTTTGGATGACAGTTCTCAAATTTATCTGTAATAATAACTTAACTCCCTCAATTTATCAATAAGAGAATTTTTAAATTTTACATAAGAAGATAATTTTTCTAATTCGGAGATTTCAATTTTTTGTCCAATAATTTGATACAAATCAGAAATATTTAACCCTCTGTTTCTTCTTCTTTTTGGCAGATCTTCTTTAGACAATCTAATTATGTTCTCAATTAAACTTTTGGGATTTGTTATCGCTTCTGGGTTAAGATGAATACCTAATTCCGCATCGGTTTTTTCTATTCCAATTTCTTCTTTCAATAGATTTTTATCTGCTAACATCCAAGATTCTGTCATTTGAATTGGAACAATTGCAACAATATGCTTACAATGCACATCATCTTGTAACAAAAGATTCTCTTCTGCAGGAACTATTTTTGTTCTAAAAATTAATTCATCTGTTGAAGCATCGGAATCAGTATGAACGAATAAAAACACAACACCAAACTTATCAAAAGCAAATCTTGAAGCTTCAATAATCTGTTGATTAAAATTCAATCCAGACTTATTGATCGTAATAACCTCTAATTTTGTTTCAAATTCTCCTGCACAATCAAAAACAACATCTACTAATGTCCTTTCTACAACACTTGATAAAAACCTGACATCAGTTGTCCCTTCTGTAAAAAGACCCGCAAGAATAAAATTACTCATATACTAAAAATTTGTCTCTTCAAATTGAGCAGTTTGCAAATAATCATTAACTATTGCCAAGGTTAACTTCCTGTCTTGTTCAGAAAAAATTAAACTCAATTGCAAAAGTGAATTATCTTTTACTACAGGACTTATCTTTGTGGAATTTATTTTCAATCTATCACCATTAATGTCTGAAATTGTAGTTCTCATTTGTGCGTACCAAATACTAACGTTTTTATCATTTTTCCAAGTATCCATATTACCAACTAGAACCGGAGAGTGGGTATTTACTATTACCTGTCTTAAAGGAATTTCTACTTCATTAAAATCAACACTAAGATCTTTTAATAATTCAGTCATAGCTTTAATTCTAAAAGGATGTATTCCATTTTCTGGCTCTTCAAAACATAGTAAACCAGTATGCTTTTCATCAAACTCTAAAATACACAAAGCTAAAATCCTTAAAGTCCCTTCTGACAAAACTCTAGAAGAAAACTCTTTTTTATCAACGTCTTTAAGTTTAATTAAATATTGTTTATTTTCATTATCATCAACTACATCGACCTCTGTAAAGTTTGGCAAAAAACTATTAAGCTTTCTCGATATTTCTTTCAATGAATACTTATCATTCTGTTTAATTCTAAACAATGCAGCAGCTAAGTTTTTCCCACTAACAGAAATTGTATCTTCTCCGTTATTTTTACTTGTTGCCTGACGCAAATCTTCAGGGTTTAATTGTAAAAACTTCCAACTTTTCATTTCTTCTTTAGCAGCCAAAACGTGTGGAAAATCTATTGTGTCAAAACTACTTAAAACAGTTCTTGTTGCATTACTTAAAGGAAATCTTCTTTTATTACCTGTTGTACCATCTTGAGGTACTTGAATAATATCTAAATTATTTTCATTTACAGTTTCAATATATGGTATTCCTCTTTTACCTGTTCCAACTTTTGGCCTCCAAAACTCAAGAGATTTCTTAGGTATACTAATACTTACCCACAAATCATCTTGATGATTTAACTTCAACAGATTCTCTTTTGAAACAACTAAATCTTGAATTCCTGATGCATTTGTAATTCTTTTAATTGACAACTCATATCTTAATCTTGTATATTTTAACTTTGAGTCATTTCCCCAAGCATCTTTTATGTTTTTATTAACCAGCATTTCTACAACAAATTCTATTTCTGTTGCGTAGTTATCATCACCATATTGAGTAAATAATTCAATGAATTCACCTCTTTGCTCACCAAAAGCCCTTTTTAAATTATCGGTTTCTGCCAATCTTGATAATAATGTTAATGCATCAAATAAATTACTTTTACCAGAAGCATTTGCACCTGCAATCACAGTAAAAGGAGCAAATTCCATTTCAAAATTATGAAAGGACTTAAAGCCATTTATTTTTATATATGTTATCATTTTATGGGAATGAATTAATTTTAAGTTAAAACCTTATGCAATATAATAAAATTAAAAGTATTCTTTTTACTCCCTCGTTTTATCACTAGCTTTTCTATCTTCATCGTACACATCGGTGCGGTAATGTTCGTCGTCGCCTTCAAGGATTTTAAGGTAACTATTATAACGTGACCAAGCGATTTCATCTTTTTCTAAAGCTGCTTTTATTGCACAATGTGGTTCTTCTTTATGCAAACAATTGTTGAACTTGCATTGTTCTTTCAATCTAAAAAACTCAGGGAAATAATCACTAATTTCCTGAGGCTCCATATCTACAATTCCAAATCCTTTGATACCTGGCGTGTCAATAATACTAGCATTAAAAGACAAATCATACATCTCTGCAAAAGTGGTGGTATGCTGACCTTGCTTGCTTTGCTCGGAGATATTCTTGGTTTTCAAATCCAAGCTCGGCTCCAAAGCATTAACCAAAGTCGATTTACCTACACCTGAATGCCCCGAGAACATACTTGTTTTCCCAATCATTAATTCCTTCAACGCTTCGACACCTTTACCTTCAGCAGCCGAAACACGCAAACATTGATACCCTATTTCCTGATAAACGTGTTGCATATACAATTGGTCATCTAAGGTAACATCGTCTAAAGTATCTATTTTGTTAAAAACCAAAATAGTTTCAATACCATAGGCTTCGGCGGTAACCAAAAATCTATCGATAAAACTAAACGTGGTTGGAGGATTATTGATGGTAATCAACAGAAAAACACGGTCGATATTGGCCGCAATAATGTGCATTTGATGTGACAAATTCACTGATTTTCGAACAATGTAATTCTTACGGTCGTGAATATGATGAATAGTACCCGTAACGGTATCGGAAGTTTGTTCCAATTCATAATCTACTACATCGCCTACTGCAATGGGATTGGTACTTTTAATTCCTTTCATTCGGAACTTCCCCTTCATCCTGCATTCAATAAAATCGCCTTGCTCGGATTTCACGGTGTACCAACTTCCTGTAGATTTATAAACGGTTCCTGTCATTTTCAGATTTTAGATTTAAATGTTTGCAAAGATAATTGAATTTAGACGACTCATAACAAACAAAAATCCCAAAACAAAGGTCTTGGGATTTAAATCAGAAATTAAAAAAACTAAGCTTTATGAAATCCTTTACGAATTCAATACTTTATCTTGTTTGTTGATACTTTCTTGGTGAATCGCTTTGAACATTTTTAAAACAAACTCTTCCGAAAGTCCTTTCTTTTCTCCTTCCAAAATCATTTTTCCTAAAATTTCATTCCAACGATTGTTTTGCAAAACCGCCACGTTCGCTTCTTTTTTCACCTGACCAATTTCTACGGCAACTTTCATTCTTTTGCTCAAAAGCTCCAATAAATTAGCATCTAACACATCGATGTTCGCTCTTAATTTACTCATTTTAGCCATAAATTCATCCGAAACATCAACTTGTTTTCTTACTCTCAAATCTTTGAAAATTTGTTTCAAAGCGTCTGGCGTTACTTGTTGCGCAGCATCACTCCATGCGTTATCAGGGTCTGTGTGTGTTTCGATAATCATTCCGTCATAATTCAAATCCAAAGCTTCTTGCGTCACTTCAAGAATCATATCACGATTTCCTGTAATATGTGAAGGGTCAATAATCAAAGGCAAATCAGGGAATTTATTTTGCAATTCAATCGCAATTTGCCATTCTGGAATGTTCCTGTATTTTGTTTTTTCGTAAGTAGAAAAACCACGGTGAATCACTCCTAATTTTTCAATCCCAGCCATATGCAAACGCTCAACACCACCCAACCACAATGCTAAATCTGGGTTCACTGGATTCTTAATCAAAACGATTTTGTCTGTCCCTTTCAAGGTATCAGCAATTTCTTGAACCGCAAACGGATTAGCCGTAGTACGTGCCCCAACCCATAATACATCAATATCATTTTCTAAAGCCAATTTACAGTGTGCAGCAGTAGCCACTTCGGTTCCCATTAACAAACCTGTTTCAGCTTTGGCTTTTTTCAACCATTTCAATCCTATTTCTCCAACACCTTCAAATCCACCTGGACGTGTTCTTGGTTTCCAAATTCCAGCTCTAAACACACTTACATCAGAATCTTTCAATTCGTGTGCAATTTTCAATACTTGCTCTTCTGTTTCTGCGCTACAAGGTCCTGCTATCACCAATGGATGCGTCAAATTGAACGCTTCCAACCAATTTCTCATTTCTTTCTTGTTTTCCAT
>JBDKHH010000281.1:0-5517 GCA_039797785.1 Bacteroidota bacterium
GTAGAATCTGGATGGTGACCAACACCAAAAATGTGCAATTTTTTATCAATTGTCAGGGTAGAAATATTAAAAGCTCCACCTGGCAAATAAATAGTATCTCCTGGTTGTGCTGTGGAAAACACCTCTGAGATTGAATAATAGACATTTGATGTTCCGTTTTGGCGCACAAACGTTTGCTGAGAATAGCCATTCAATAAAATAAACGAAAAGATAAAAAATAAGCTTGTTTTCATAATGAGAGTTTTTCAAGTAAACTAATTTTCGACAGAATCGCTGAATCCGTATCCAACTGATTGTCGTTCTAAATTCACTAAAAAAACACACTTAAAACATGATGTAGAAATCAATAAAAACTGATTGATATCATGATTAAAAACGAATATTAAACCAACGTTTTAATTGATGTTTAAACTACTAAATTCCTGCAAAATATGCATGAAATCATTAGAATAGTTTGCTCGAATCACAACAGCTTCTTTTGTGACTGGATGATCGAAGGCAATCTCTTCGGCATGCAACAACATTTTATTCATTTGCCATTGCTCAAGAAAGAATCTGTTTTGTTTGTTACATCCGTGTGGACGATCGCCAATAATGGGATAAAAAATATGTGCTAAATGCTTGCGCAATTGATGCATTCTCCCTGTTTCTGGATCAAGTTTCACCATGGAATAACGTGAAGTAGCATGCTTACCAAACTGAATTGGTAATTCAAAGGTTTCCAATCGTTCGTAATGCGTTACTGCATCTTGCGTTTTTCCTTCATCGGTCGTTAATGCGTAATCAATTGTGCCTTTTTCTGGAATGAATCCACGAACCAATGCTTTATATGTTTTTGAAACACCTTGATTCATGAAAAGCTGTTGCATTGTTCTGTTGGTTGATTCATCCAACGCAAAAAGCAATACGCCGCTCGTTTTTCGATCCAAACGATGGGTTGGATATACTTTTCTGCCTAACTGGTCGCGCAATAACTGAATTGCAAACTCCGAAGCATCCGCAGCAATTGGAGAACGATGAACCAATAATCCATGAGGTTTGTTTATCGCTACCAAAAAATCATCTTGATACACAATTTCCAATATCTTATTCTCCACTTCCTCACTCATAACTTATCTCTCATCACTTCCATTCACTCATCGTTCATCTCTCATCACTTCTGGTCACTAATCACAAATCACTAGTCACTAATTCACTTCTTACGCGCAATCATCAACCCATCACGAATCGGTAACAAAATCTCTTGTACTCGCTCGTCTTCGTGTACCATTTTATTGTAATCCATCAAGATTTTGGTTTCACGATCCAGCGAATCGTAATCTTCCAATACCTTTCCGGACCATAAGACATTGTCAGCGATGATGTATCCACCCGGTTTCACTTTGTTGAAGACCAATTCGTAATAATTGCAATAATTCTTTTTGTCTGCATCAATAAATACGAGATCAAATTGCTCATCTAGTTGCGCAACGACTTCCATCGCGTCACCAACAATGTATTCAACTTTATCAGCGCAGTTTGCTTTTTCAATGTACGATTGTACAAATTCTTCCAATTCTTCATTGACGTCAACTGTTGTCACCTTTCCACCTTCTTGTAATCCTTCAGCAAAACACAAAGCTGAGTAGCCTGTATAAGTTCCAATTTCGAGCACGCGTTTTGGTTGAATCATATGAGCAAGCATACTTAGTAATCGACCTTGATAGTGGCCGCTCAACATGCGTGGTTGTAGAATCGAAACATGTGTTCGACGATTCAAATCTGCCAATATAGCAGGTTCATTTTCGGTGTGAGCACACACATAATCATCCAGTTTCGCATCAATGAATTCCATAAAAGCAATTTTCTTGCAAAGATGCAGAAAAGGAAACAAAGCTGGTTCTTTTGTTTTGAATGTGCTTGAAATTTTTGATTGATCAATTGTTCAAATAAATAGTACGCTCATTTTATTTTTTTTCGCAAATTTGAAGACCAAAATAAACGAACGATTTCAAGAATCGATTTCGCAACAAGAAAATACCAATGATTAAAAACCTTCTTACAACCGCACTCTTTTCGTTTGCATTAACCATCTGCAAATCACAAGAAATTATTTGGCCAAGCTATTCAGAAGTAGAAATCCCAGATTCTTTACTCAATGAAAAAGCGCTTTTTCTTTCAAATGTCACAACCATTGGGTTTAACAATGTTGGACAAACGGATGTCAATGTTTTCAAGCGAATATTGATTTTAAATGACGATGGAGCTGAGGAAGTATCTTCCTTTAAGTTTTATATTAAAGACAACACAAATATTGTTCGTCTTGGTGCCAGAATTATAAAAGAGGATGGGAAAATTATTCAACTAGGTGACGGACAAATTTCAAAAACGTTTAAAACAGTTAGGGATGAATACAGTGGAAAATCTGTTCGTTTATTTCAAATCAACTATCCTTCACTACAAATTGGAGACGTCATTGATTTGATGTATGATATCAAAGTGGACAATTACATTTTATCTGATAATCTGTATTTAGAGGACAATTACGCTTCTTTGAACTCAAGAATTACACTGCGAAATGTTTCTAATCTCGAAATCAACGCATACGTAATGAACAGTTCTACTCAACCTACTTCAAAACGCGTAGATGGTATTGATCTACTCAATTGGGAACGAAAAGGTGTTGCGAAAATGAATGATTCCTATTTTCACGCCCCTTCACCAAAGCAACAATGCTTAATTTATAGTTTGTGGGGAGTCGACGAAACATTGAACTATGATGCTATTTTTTATCTTGATTACGATACATATCCCAATTCAGAATTTCCATTAAACAACTTCAATAATTATTTCCTTGATCAATCTGTTTATACTTCTGAAGATCCGATACTGATTAAAATTCAAAAGTTAATCACCTATTTGGATAAATCATGTACGTATAAAAAGAACCTTCAAATGGAACCTATTCTTAAAGTTCTTGGAAATATTAAGGATTATGAAATAAACACGCAAAACTTCTTTATTGCTGCACAGGAAATTTTAAAAACCTCTCATACAAAGTTCTGGATTGGATATACACAGAGCCTATTGAATGGGCCTTTCTATAATGGAATTGTTTCTTTATCTCAACTTGAAACACGTTTTCTGATAATCGAATTAGAAGATGGAACACAACATTTTCTTTTTGGACCAAGTGAAGACCGCTGGTATTACCTTGATGAAATTCCTTATTACATTGAAGGAAATGAAGCTGTTGCTATGTTGGGAAAAGAAGGTGTTCTTGAAAAATTACTACCAGTTACTTTGCCTAAAAGCGTAGCTACCGACAATACTAATTTTGTGAAACTTTTAGTAAAAAAGGAAGGTGAAAAATTGAGTTATCGCCGTGATGATCATTTATCTGGACATTTCTCAACTTTAGTGCGAAGCAATGACCAATCTTACTGGCTACATAAATTTGCTTTAGAACAAGATTCACTAAATTACTTTTCACATGAGAGCTTCTATCCTTACAATTTAGATGTTAGCACAAGCGACGTTTCAAATTTTATTGTAACTAAAAATGAAACGGGAACGAAAAGTATTAGTTTAAAAAACATGATTCCTCAAAACATATTTAGTGACAGCGAGGAGGAGGAAAATGAGCTGTATAATTACGTTATATTGCCTTTTGAAAAAAGCATCAAGTATTCTGTTTACTATCAATCCGATGTTAATGTAACGTTGAATGAAAAAAATGATGTCTTTCTATCAAATTCAGTTGGTGAGATTTCGTATAAATCAACGCAAGTAAATGAGACGATTATTTCAATCAGCCTAACGTTAATCATTAAAGACCGATATTTAGATGGTCCTGAAAAATTAAAAGCGTTTGAAGAACTGTTGATGAAATGGTCTGAGGTCCGTCAAACAAAAACGACATTTAACGAATAAGGTTGACAGATCATACAAATGGAAATAAGCTTCATAAACAATATCTAAGAAGTTTATTTTTCACAACTTTGCACTATGAAAACAGTCAACAAAGAAGGATATTGCGCTATCGGAATCTTCCGTGGAAAAACAGAACATAATCTAGGAACACTTTGGCGTTCAGCTTATATTTTGGGGGCATCCTATATTTTCACTGTTGATAACAAGTACAAGAAACAAAGTTCCGATGTATTGAGAGCATGGTCTAGAATTCCGTTGTTCCACCACAAAACCTTCGATGATTTATTGAACAACATTCCGTACGATTGTCGCTTAGTTGGTGTAGAAATGGATGATCGCGCTGAATTCTTGCATGAATTTGAACATCCTAAACGCGCCATTTACTTATTGGGAGCTGAAGGCGATGGTTTGCCGAAAGAAATTTTGGACAAATGCCATTTTGTAATTAAACTGCCAGGAAATTCTTCGTTAAATGTTGGCGTAACGGGAAGTATTGTTTTACATGACCGTGCAACGAAAATGGTAACTACCTTTCCGCCTGATCACAAAGAACATTAAGCTTATTTCTTTTCTTCCGTTATTTTTTCAACGGCATTGTTGTATTGAAACAACCAGTTGTACATTTCATCGGTTCTGAAAACACGTTCCAAAGCTCCGTGGTCAGCACCTTGAACAACTGTATATTTAAGATTTTCTCCTCCGTTACACGCTTTGATGGCTTTTACAACTTTTTCAGATTCTGAAATCGGAACTGCACGATCAGCGTTTCCATGTTGAATCCACAAAGGAACTTGCGCCAAATCACAACCATCTGAAACATTTCCACCTCCACACAAAGCAACGGCTGCTGTAACAATTTCAGGATAAGCACCTGCAAAATGTAAAGTTCCATATCCACCTAAACTCATTCCTGCAACATATACGCGATTCGTATCAGTTTTATATTGCTTTTGAACGTATTGTAATACATGTAAAATCTTTTCTGGCTCCCACGATTTTCCTGCTGGAACTTGCGGTGCAATAACAATCGCAGGAATAGATCTTCCTTTATCAATTTCGTGAATTACTCCGTATTTACGTACCAAAGTCAAATCTGAACCAGATAAACTTTTTCCGTGTAAGAAAATCAAAACTGGTGGATTGTTCTTTAAAATACTGTCTGCTGGAAGTGATAACCAAAAATTATAATCAGATTTTCCTTTCTCTTGCGTCAATTGACCAAAAGCTCCTGAAATCAAGGATATAAAGAAAAAGAATAAGAATGCCGTTTTTTTCATAGGACGCCAAAGATAGTGATAATCAGACGAATGAAATGTTAAAAAACGTCAACACTTTGTGCAGAGCATGGAACATAGAACATGGAGCATAGACCTAGAAAAAAGCTAAAGTCCTTCAGCGAAGCAGTCTTTTGTCTTATAGTCTTTTGTCTTATAGTCCTTGAGCGAAGCGGTCCTTTGTCTTAAAGTCCTGACTCTAAACCCCACCTACCCAAACCAAACATCTCGAATCATATCGAAACCGGCTTTTTCATTGATCCGTTGAATAATGACTTGCTTTCCGTAAGATAATTCATCACGCATGACAGCAGAATCCATTGTGAGGTAC
>JBDKHH010000282.1:0-5027 GCA_039797785.1 Bacteroidota bacterium
ACCAATTTGATTCCTTCGTATTCGTTTCCTTTTAATTGCTCATTCAAGTCATTGAAATACAATTTACCTGATTGCCACAACACTTGAACTCCCGCTTCTTTTAAATCCGAATAATGATGCATCATTGCTTGGTTCAAGGTTCGTGCTCCCAAACTTCCACCAATTACTAAAATTGTTTTCTTGTTTGGATCTAACTTATAATACTCAAATGCTTCATCCCGTTTTCCTGCGATATTCACCATTTCGAAACGAACGGGATTTCCAGTCAAGGTAATTTTCTCTTTTGGAAAGAAACGTTCCAAACCTTCGTAAGCTGTACAAAGTGAATTCACGTTTTTCGCCAATAATTTATTAGTCTTCCCAGGAAATGAATTTTGTTCTTGCACCAAGGTTGGTATTCCAAGCATCGTTGCAGCTTTTAATGTTGGACCACTCGCATAACCACCAACACCAACAACAACCTGCGGTTTAAAATCTTTCAAGATACGACGCGCACGCAGCATACTTTTAATGATTTTAAACGGTAATAAGAAATTCGATAAGGTTAATTTTCGTTGTAAACCAGCGATTGTCAATCCTTCAATTTTGTATCCCGCAGCAGGAACTTTTTCCATTTCCATTTTCCCAATTGCACCAACAAAAAGAATCGCTGCTTCAGGATTGCGCTTTTTTATTTCATCGGCAATGGCAATTGCAGGAAAGATATGTCCTCCTGTTCCACCACCCGATATTACTACACGTTCTATTTTCATTCTTCAACTAATGAGTTTAACGAATCTTCTTTAGTTTCTTTTGACGTTTTCTTTTCTTGCGAGTATGCAATACTTTGAACGATTCCAATCGCCACACACGTCATGATTAAGGCAGAACCTCCCATTGCTAACAAAGGCATATTTTGTCCTGTAACTGGGAATACTCCTGTACAAACCAACATGTTTACCGAAGCTTGGCTCAATAATAAAATACCAATCCCAAGGCTAGCATAGGTTTCGAATAAACGTTCGGATTTCAAACCAATACGAATAATTCGATACAACATGATTAAATACAAAAGCATTAAAAATACGGCCGACAACAAACCAAATTCTTCCACAAAACTGGAATAGTAGAAATCGGCATACGCTTCTGGTAAATATTCTTTCAATTTCCCATCACCTACACCTTGTCCTAAAAACGAACCATTGAAAATGGCCAGTTCGGCATTCATCGATTGTGCATTTGTTAGCACATCGTTGTCATTCTCCATTTTGTTCAAAATCCTGTTTTCCCAGGTTTCATAACGCGGAAGAATGTTTAAATCTGGAGCGGCTTTGTGAACGGCTATCACTAAACCAAGTGCTGCGACTCCACCGGCAATCGTTAAAAATATCTTTATCAAAGGAACTCGTCCAACGAAAAGCACGGATAAACTAATAGCGAAAAGTATGGCGGCTGTTGAGAAATTATCCTTCACAATCAATCCACAAATAACAATAACAGGAATAATAACAGGCCAAAAACCTTCTTTCCAACTATTCAATTTATCTTTTTTCTTTTCCAACAAACGAGCTACATACATCAATAAAGCAAGTTTGGCAAAATCTGAAGACTGGAATGTCAATCCAACAAATGGAATTTTCACCCAACGTCCTGCACCGTTTACATTTGTTCCGAAGAAGAACGTAAAGAGCATTAATCCAATCCCTAGATAAAATCCGAATTTGGACAATTGCGCAATGTATTTCGGATCTTTTCGATGAATCCAGAACATTGCAGCAAATCCAATTAGGACATAAATGAAATGTTTAAATAGGTATTTGAAAGGACTTCCTCCTTCAATTTTCACAAGGATTGGAACAAAGCTATATACACTCACTAATGAAAAAGCAAGCATAATCAGCGTGATGATCCAAAGCACCCTGTCACCTTTTAAATATTTCAAGTATTCTCTCATCTAGACTTGAACCAGTTTTAAAAAATCTTCAAATTCTTTTTTGTTTTCTTCCCAGTTTTCACCTGTTGCTGTAAACATTAAAATTGTTTGTGGTGCTTTTACCATTTTCAAAAAATGAAAAGCTTCTTCAACAGATTGAGTCCCGACACAATTTTTAATTTTATCCAACCAGTGATTCTCCAAATTAAAGATGGAAGAATCATAGGAAATTACGGCAGACAAATTATTCAGCAACAATTCGTCTTCAGCAAGTGCTTTTGCAATCACAGCGCCATTTCCAATCCAAATTGCTGGAAAGGGAAACGAATGCAAGGTGTTTGCAATCAAACTTGGCGTCGGATTGAACCAAGAAAACACATCCATTCCCCACAATTTCCCGTGAGGTCGAATGCTCGATTCGTTCAGTTGGTGTAGACTTTCACGTCTTGCTTCCAACAAACGATCTTCCGTACGAGTGCCTAATTTTTCACTCATCTTCTCTTCTTATAAAGAACGAACGGCTTCTTTGAACTGATTTCCGCGGTCTTCGTAGTTTTCGAATAAATCGAAACTTGCGCACGCAGGAGATAAAAGAACTGTTTCATCTTTCTTCGCCAAACGATAACCGTAAGCCACAGCTTCCATTGCTGAACGTGCTTCAACAATTGTGTCAACCACTCCTGTGAATGATTCAATCAATTTTTTGTTGTCTACACCTAAGCAAATGATTGCTTTTACTTTGTCGCGCACTAAGTCAGTTAATTCAGAATAATCGTTTCCTTTATCAACACCACCAACGATCCAAACTGTTGGTTGCTCCATACTTTCAAGTGCAAACCAAGTAGAGTTTACATTTGTTGCTTTTGAGTCATTAATGAACTCAATTCCGTGAACTTTCGCCACGAATTCAAGGCGGTGTTCTACATTGACAAAGTCTTCAAGACTTTCTCTCACAACTTCTTTCCTAATTTCTAGGATTCTTGACGCGATACCTGACGCCAAAGAATTTTGGGTGTTGTGTTTACCCTTAAGTGCTAAATCGTGAATTGACATAGTGAGTTGTTCGTTTATGTTTATTGTTATTTGTTGTTCGTCTGCAAAGCCACCAACTTCTTGTTCTTTCACAAGAGAGAAAGGGGCAGTTTTGGCATTAATCAATCGTTTTTCGACTTCTGCCTGAATAATCGGATCATCAAAATTGTAGATGAACCAATCGTTGTTTGTTTGGTTTTGTAGAATACGGAATTTCGAATCCACGTAATTCTGCATTTCATAATTGTAGCGATCCAAATGATCAGGAGTAATGTTTGTTAGAATGGCGATATCCGCTCTAAAATCAAACATGTCATCCAATTGGAAAGAACTCAATTCGAGCACATACCAATCGAAGTTTTCTTCTGCAATTTGTTTCGCAAAGCTTTTACCAACGTTGCCTGCTAAACCAACATTAATTCCCGCTTTTTTAAGGATGTGATAGGTCAACATTGTTGTCGTTGTCTTCCCATTACTTCCAGTTATTGCTATCGTTTTCGCATTTGAGTAATATCCTCCGAATTCGATTTCAGAAATGATTTTTACTCCTTTTTCGCGTAATTTTTTAATCAGTGGAGCTTTGTCCGGAATACCAGGTGATTTAATCACTAAATCAGCATTCAGGATTCGCTCTTCAGAATGTTTTCCTTCTTCCCATTCAAAGCCATTTACAGTTAATTCAGTTTTGAATTCATCTTTGATTGCTCCGAAATCAGAAACAAACACATTCCACCCCATTTTCTTTGCTAAAATGGCAGCACCAACACCGCTTTCTCCGGCGCCAAGAATGGCAATATGTTTATTCAATCCTTCCACAGTTATCTCAATTTCAATGTTACAATTGTGATTACTGCAAGCAATACACCTACAATCCAGAAGCGCGATACGATTTTCGCTTCATGCAAACCTTTTTTCTGATAATGATGATGCAAGGGAGCCATAAGGAAGATCCGCCTTCCCTCACCGAAGCGTTTTTTCGTGAGTTTGAAATATCCTACTTGAAGCACAACGGATAAATTCTCTACCAAGAACACACCAGCTAAAACAGGAATCAATAATTCTTTGCGAATTGAAATCGCGAAAACAGCGATAATTCCACCTAAAGCCAATGAACCTGTGTCACCCATGAATACTTGTGCTGGATAAGAATTGTACCACATGAATCCAATACACGCTCCCACAAAGGCGGCAATGAAAATCACGAGTTCCTCGGCGAGCGGTATGTACATCACATCGAGGTAATCGGCAAATTTTGCATTGGAACTGACATAAGCTAAAACAGCAAGCGCGAGTCCAATAATTGCGGATGTTCCAGATGCTAAACCATCCAAACCATCCGTCATGTTTGCACCATTTGAAACGGCGATTACAATAAAAATGACAATTGGAATAAATAATAACCAACCGAATGATTTATTTGAATCACCAATCAACCAGTTGTAATTGAACTCATTCCCTTTGATGAAAGGAATTGTCGTTGTCATATCATCTGTCTTGATCCATTTGTAGTTCTCGTCTTTTCCATTCGTATGTTCATGCGTAACGAATTGTTCATCTGCTTGCAATTGGTAATCAGCTGCAACACGTTTGTGTACAGAAACATCATCATTGAAGTATAAAATGCATCCAACGATTAAACCAACACCGATTTGCCCAACTACTTTGAAGCGTCCAGCCAAACCTTCTTTGTTTTTTCTGAAGACTTTGATGTAGTCATCCAAGAAACCAATTAAGCCCAACCAAATTGTTGCGATAATCATCGTGATTACATAGATGTTATGCAACTTAGCAAACAAAAGCGTTGGAATTAATATCGCTGCAAGAATGATGATTCCACCCATTGTTGGCGTTCCAGATTTTTCTATTTGTCCAGCCAAACCAAGATCACGAACCGTTTCACCGATTTGTTGTCTTCTCAATAAGTTGATTAATTTCTTTCCGAAGAAAATCGAAACAATCAAAGAAGTAATCAATGCCATTGCGGCACGGAAAGAGATAAATTGAAACAACCCAGCACCAGGGAAGTTAAAAGAATCAAGATAGTCGAATAAATAGTAAAGCATTATTTCTCTAGTTTTTTGAA
>JBDKHH010000283.1:0-14805 GCA_039797785.1 Bacteroidota bacterium
AACAACAAGACATTTGCCATTCTCTTACCAGCTGAGGGAACGAATTTAAAACCATACGAATCGTATAAGTAAAGTGGAAGAAAACGAAGAAGGATATATCGAAGTATTTGGTGCACGCGAACACAATTTAAAAAATGTTGATTTACGCATTCCACGCAATAAGCTAGTTGTGTTTACTGGCTTGAGTGGAAGTGGAAAATCGTCTTTGGCGTTTGATACCATTTTTGCTGAAGGACAACGTCGCTACATTGAAACGTTTTCTGCCTATGCAAGACAGTTTCTTGGAGGATTGGAACGTCCGGATGTTGACAAAATCGACGGTTTAAGTCCTGTGATTTCGATTGAACAAAAAACCGTTTCGCGCTCACCACGTTCTACGGTTGGAACCATTACTGAAGTCTACGATTTCTTACGTTTGCTTTATGCTCGAATAGGTGTTGCTGTTTCGTATGAAACTGGCGAATTGATGGTGAAGTATTCGGATGACCAAATCGTTGACTTAATCATCGAACAATACGAAGGCAAAAAGGTGATTTTCCTTGCTCCAAAAATCAAAGGACGTAAAGGTCATTACCGCGAATTGTTTGAGCAAATCCAGAAAATGGGATTCACGAAAGTGCGCATTGATGGAGAAATAAAAGACATTGAAAAAGGAATGAAGTTGGATCGTTACAAGATCCACGACATTGATATTGTCATTGATCGTTTAGCCATTAAAGGTGATGATCGCAAACGCATTTATGATTCTGTGATTACATCAATGAAGCATGGAAGTAAAGCGATGATGGTAATGGATTTTGAGACTGAGCAAGTGCGCCATTTCAGCCGTTCCTTGATGTGTCCAACTTCTGGGATTTCGTATCCTGAACCAGAACCAAGTTTGTTTTCATTCAATTCGCCTTATGGAGCTTGTCTTTCGTGCAGTGGGTTAGGTGAAGTTTCCGAAGCGGATATCACGAAGATTATTCCAGATCCAAAATTATCGATTAAGAAAGGTGGTTTGGCTCCGATCGGTGAATACAAGCGCACGTGGATTTTCGATAAGTTAGAATCGTACTTAACACAAGAAGGCTATTCGATTACAACACCTTTGGAAGAAATTCCTCTTGAAGTGATGAACGTATTGCTTTATGGGAATGAAGATTTTGAACGTTCGAAGAAAAACACAATGGTTTATTTCGAAGGAATCATCAATTTCGTTTCGCGCCATTCGGAGGAAAGTACAGCAGCCATTCAGCGCTGGGCAATGAGCTTCATGAATAAGAAAGTTTGTCCAACCTGCGAAGGAACGCGCTTGAAAAAAGAGTCGCATTACTTTAAATTGGATGGAAAACACATCGGTGATTTAGCGCAAATGGATTTGATTGAGTTAGCGAATTGGTTCAAGCAATTGGAACCGAAGTTAACAAACGATCAACGCATCATTGGAACAGAGATATTAAAAGAAATCAATACACGCTTAAACTTCATTTTAGAAGTTGGATTGGATTATTTGACCTTGCATCGTTCTGCAAAAACACTTTCTGGTGGTGAAGCACAACGTATTCGTTTGGCGACCCAAATTGGTTCTGAGTTGATGAATGTTTTGTACGTATTGGATGAACCTTCCATTGGTTTACATCAGCGCGATAATACCCGCTTGATCAACTCTTTGAAACGTTTGCGCGATACAGGAAATTCTGTAATCGTTGTTGAGCACGACAAGGAAATGATTGAAGCCGCAGATTTTGTTGTGGATATTGGACCTGGTGCTGGAATTCACGGTGGACAAATTATCAATGCAGCACCAATCTCCGAATTGAATACGGTTGATTCGTTGACAACAAAATACTTAACTGGAGAATTAAAGATTGAGATACCTGCGAAACGCCGCAAAGGAAATGGTAAGTTCTTAACCTTGAAAGGTGCAACGGGACATAACTTGAAAAATGTGGATTTGAAAATTCCATTGGGAACGTTTTGTTGCATTACTGGTGTTTCTGGAAGTGGAAAATCTTCTTTGGTGAACCAAACCTTGTATCCAATTTTATTGGCACATATCTACAACGGAGTTCGTAAACCTTTGCCGTATAAAAGCATTGAAGGGTTGGAACATTTGGATAAAGTAATTGAAATAGATCAAAGTCCGATTGGACGCACTCCGCGTTCGAATCCTGCGACGTATACCAAAGTCTTTGATGAAATCCGTTCGTTGTTTGCTGGATTGCCTGAAGCGCAAATTCGTGGTTACAAAGCTGGACGTTTTTCATTCAACGTTTCTGGTGGACGCTGTGAAACATGTAGTGGTGGTGGATTGAAAATGATCGAAATGAATTTCCTTCCAGATGTATATGTGGAATGTGAAACATGTAATGGAAAACGCTACAATCGTGAGACATTGGAAGTGCGTTATAAAGGGAAATCCATTTCAGATGTGTTGGACATGACAATCGAAGATGCAACGCCGTTCTTCGAAGCGATTCCAAAGATTTACCGACCGCTGGCTACTTTGAAAAGTGTTGGTTTGGGGTATGTGAAATTGGGCCAGCCATCAACTACGTTATCGGGAGGTGAAGCGCAACGCATTAAGCTGTCATCTGAATTAGCGAAGAAAAGTACAGGAAACACCTTCTATATCTTGGACGAACCTTCAACAGGTTTGCACTTTGAAGACATTCGCATGTTGTTGGAAGTATTGCAACGATTGGCAGACGAAGGAAACACAGTGTTGGTGATTGAACACAATTTAGACATTGTTAAAGTGGCCGATCACTTGATTGATGTTGGTCCTGAAGGCGGAAAGGGTGGAGGAATGATCATTGCAGAAGGAACGCCAGAACAAGTGGTAAAGAAAGCAAAAGATACTTCCCACACGGCACGTTATTTAGCCTTGGAATTGTAATTATTCTTCGATTGAAAAGCTAAGAGTAAAGCGAGTTCCCACGGAACTAACCAAAGACGATTCGCCGTTCAATTGTTCTACCAATCCACGAACGATTTCCAATCCTAAGGAATTCTCAGGGTTTCGCGTACTATCGAATCCTTTTCCATCATCTGAAACGAGTAAAACAATTTGCTTGTCTTTTTTGCGCACAGATATTTGAATTGAACCTTTGTCAGATTCTTTGAAAGCATGCTTGTAGGCGTTCGTTACCAATTCATTGATGATGAGCGCAAGAGGCATGGCTTTATCCAGCGGAATTTCGATGGGATCAATATTCGCTACAATTTGAATGTCTTTGTAATTGACATCGTAGAATGAACGAAGGTTTTCTAATATCGTAGTTAAATACTCCTCAACGCTAAGTTTAGCAAATGCTTCTGATTTGTAGACGATCTCATGGATTCCAGAAATTGCACTGATCTTGTTGCGGCATTCGTCAAACAAGGCTTTGTGATAGGCATCTGCAGTTTTGTGGGATTGCAAGTTCATCAAACTGGATACAACCGCTAAATTGTTTTTCACGCGGTGATGAATCTCTTTGATGAGAATTTCTTTTTCTTTTAATTCTTTGTTCAACTGATGTTGCAATGCTCTACGTTGGCGTGCTTCAAGATTCGAAGCAAATACGATGGCGATACTCATTGCAAATGTTTGTTCGCGTTCAGTAAATTCGCGTTCGGTTGAACCCGTTTTTTCAAAACACATCACCCCAATCAATTCTCCTTCTAATCTCAATGGAATATCCATCAAGGAAATGATATCATTTGGAATGGAATAATCAATTGTGAGTTCGGACGTACTTGGATGCGATATAATGTTTGGAGCCAAAAGAATCTCGTTGTTTTGTATCGATTCGAAGTATTTTGGGAAATCTTGTCGCTTTAAAACATTTTCTTTTTTAAACTCTTGATTGCGTATATCGTATTCACCCATCGAAATCAATTGATCTTTTTCAGGATTTAATAACCAAACACTTAGACGTTCAAGATGCAAACTACATAAAATGCGTTGTGCAAATTCAATCATGATACCATCGATATCATCGCGTTTGAGGGTGTGAATCTTGGATACAGCATTCAGCTCTTCCAAAAGATTGATTTGTTTCAGTGCCATAGCAGTCGTTTGAGCAATCCAATATAATTAAATAACTGATTAACTGCAAATTGATGCTGGAAATAATTTACAATTGAATAAAACTATTTTTTAAAACCAGGCGTTTACTTCTGAGAATTAAGTTGTCTTAATCCTTCATACGTTACAATTCCTACCGCATTTCCAAGATTTAAACTTCTGATTTTATCGCTGTACAATGGAATCTTGTATAAATCATTTGGATAAGCGTCAGTGATTTCTTTTGATAGACCAACCGACTCTTTTCCAAAGACAAGAAACATATCTTCTTCAAACGGAATATCCCACAAGTTTTTCGTGCCGTGACTTGAAAAAAAAGCAAACTGTTTATCGGCATGTTGTGCGAAGAAAGCGTCAACGTTTTCGTATTCTACGATGTTGATGTGTTGCCAATAGTCCAATCCAGCACGTTTTAATCGAGCATCCGTAATCTCAAACCCAAAAGGTTTTACCAAATGCAAGGTCGAACCCGATGCTAAAGTCAAGCGTCCAATATTTCCCGTATTGTTCGGTATTTCTGGTTCGATAAGTACAATGTTGAATCCCATTTTTTTAATGTAGCAATTGGTTAATGTAACAATGAAATAATGAAGCAATATGCTAATTAATTAATGAAGCAATTGATTAATAATCATAAATTATCAATCTTGAATTATCAATCAATTAAATGTTTACATAAAATGCCAATTTCGCACCAACCGGACTTGTACTGAACGAAGGAGTGCCTTTCATTTCACCTTGAAACGATTCGCTCATGATAAAGTACTTATAGACCAATACTTCCAATGCGAATGAATGTTTGTTTTTCATCATGAAATTAAATCCATGACCAATTCCAATGTTTAATCCTGACATTTTTAAATCAGTATCCAATTGAGTTGTCCATGTATTCGGACTTGTCACCAATGAATCATTCACTCTGAAACTTGTAGAATTCATCAATGAGTGATACCCCACTTCAATTGGAATATATAATGCTGTGTTTTTCTTGTACGCATCGTATTGATATGCATAACGAGCATTCAGATTCATAACAGGTGATGCTATTGAAATAATTGAGAAATCCGCATTTACACCTACAAAGTGTTTACGATTAAAATATCTTCCAACACCTGCATGAACACTAATTGGATAGAATGTATTGTTGTTGAAATTCTCCAAATAATACGCGTCTGGTGTAAAGCTAGTGCTTGGATTGTACCAGCCATAACTTAAACCTACCGAAAATTCAAATTCATTTTCTTTGCGACTCAATACAACTGTATCGCGTTTGCTTTTGCGGTCTTTTACGATTTGATTTTCTTCGAAGTACTTGTATTCTTCGCGTGTAATGGAATATTTTCTTCCGTAATTATCTTGAAAGGTAATATCGCCGTCTTTTTCTTCAAAGATTAAAATTTGTCCTTGTAACACACGTCCATCTTTCATGTAGATGACATCAACCGTTTGCGGTTCAGCTGTAGGTTGCGCGAATGCAGTTGTGAACAGACACATGAATGCGAATAAAGAAAGGAGCGCCTTGAATGAGATGAATGTTTGTGTTTTCATAATTTCGAAAATGTTGTGGTGCGAAAATAATGAAAAGTCGTTGAATGGGTGAGTTCTAACGGTATTTAAAATTAGTTGGCAGATTATTGGTTTTCACCTTTCAGCATAGAATAGGAAAAGAACCAATTCTAGCATAAATTGAAAAGTCCCTTCCTGTTTCTACAAGAAGGGACTTTTTGTTATTCACTTAGTCCATCATCTGGTTCGGGTGGCACTTGATCTTTAGTGCTTGATTTGTACCCGGGTTTCACCGTATGGCGAGCGGCAGTGTATTTCGCATAGAAGTATGGAAATTCATCTTGAAGCATCTCAACAAATGGATCGAGTGTTGTGCGCAAATCGTCTAGAAGTTCTCTTTCTAAACTAGCAATGCTTGCTGTTTGCGTTTTGCGAGAAATTAAGGCTAAACGTGGCGCATTGTTCAAGGAAATCAACTTGTTTCTTAAAGCAATGACTTCGCTGATTAGACTCGCATCGACGCCGAAGGTAATAAGCTCTGCTTCGATTAATTCTGCTTCGTTGATAACGAAACTGATGGAATTAATCATGCCGACCGTACCTGCAACTTTGTAATCCTTCTTACGAATGTTCATTTTCGCTTCAAGGTTTTCATCACCGATTGATTCACTGTATGCTCGAATCATTTTGACAAGAACATTCACTTTATCAATTGCTTTCTCTCGTGTGCTTGCTTTTTCGTTCGTAATCCATTTCAAATCTTTTGTCTGTTCATTCAACAGTTGTTCAAGTTCTGCTAAACGTGTTTCAAAGGATTGAAGTGCGCTCGCGAAAGCGGGTTTGCTGTCAACAGCAGTTTGATTCTCGTGTAAAGTTGCCACCACAGTTTGGAACATGCTAACTTTACTAATTGTTACTTTGTTCATCTTTTTACGTGTTGTGCTCGTCAAGTTCATGAGGCTCGTTAAGCGATTTATACTGAGAGATCTCTGCTTTTTCGCTATCCTATTACGTGCCAAACTTTACTGAATTTCAATGCGTTAAGAAAAATTTAACTGAAATTTTGTTAAATCTTGTGTTGGAACATTGTTTTTAATCCTTTTTGAACCGTTTCACCAATCATTTGCAGGCATTTCTTTGAATTTTACGCATGATTCTTCGTTTCGTGGGCATGTTTCCCCATCTCGTGCGTATGTTTCCTCAAATTTTACGTGTGATTCTTTATCGCATGCACGTGTTCTCTTTAGTTGTACACGTGATTCCTCGAAATTTTTGTGTGATTCCCCAACTCGTGCGCATGTTTTCCAATCTCGTGGGTATGATTCTTCATCTTTCAGGGATGATTCTTCTCACTGCACGCTTGATTTCGTGGATTTTCCAATCACTTCTTCATCTCAACAACCCATATGCCGCGCACTTCATTGATGGAATAGTCCGTTGCTAAATCAGTTGGGTAAATGGTTTTTAGTTTTGTCATTGTTGCTGGTGAGATATCAGTTGTCGTTTTTCCATGACATTGCATGCACAGTTGATCGGTTAAAATGGGATAATAGGCTGTTACCGTAGTTCCATTTTCTTTCACCAAGGGTTTTAATTTTTCACCTTTTACCAAAGCTTTTTTTAAGCTTTCAATGAAGTTCAATTCATCGCTGTTGGCTGCGTTGTGAGGATTTCTATTTTTATCTGATACACGTTTCAATTTTACATCGAGTGATGCAGCAACGCTATCCGTTAAAGCAATTGCGCGTGTAGAACAAAAACTAAGCGCATTTTCAGTACCCTGTGTGTTGATCGCATTCACTAAATTTTTCCCTAAGGTATTTTTTGCTTGTGTAGCAAACTCAAGTCCTTTTGCTTGATAATCGGTCGTGTCTTTTTGTACGTCGTTAACCGCTGGTACATCATTGTTTCCGCAAGAAGAACTAATTCCTACAAGGAGTAAAATAAAGGAGAAAAAAGCTGTTTTCATGAATGTCGGTATAAATTGATTCTTAGTATTGTAAACAAAGATACGTTTGGTATTTGAGGTAGAATGTAACATAAGTGTCTAGTGGAACTTTCTTCATTATTTTAAACTAATAGGCGGAGTATACCGACAAGTAGTTTGGGCTAAAAAAAGGATATAAACGGAAGAGTTCGTACAATTGCCTTATTTTTGAATTACCCCATTTCCTTCAGGCCCAAGAAAACACGGATAGGTTGGTTTTAGATTCTTCCATTCCAATTCAAGTAATGTTACTTCCGAAAATACTTTTCTACTCATAAACGAATTCGAATGTGCAAAAACAAATTCAAAAATACCATCGTTGTTAATGTCGATAAGTGAAGGTGTAGATGAAAATACCGTTCCTTCAAATACGGGGCCTAAACAATACGTATTTAGGTTATGAAAATCGAACACCATAACTTGGCAACTCGCACTTTCAGATATAGGGTCGAAATGATTTTGCACGTAAATAATCTCATCAAAACCATCTGCATTAACGTCTGCGGATAGGGCAGAAGCAAATTGCATGAGTCCTGCATAATCGTGATAAACGATTTCACCTGATTTCCCATCGATTATTGCACCATTGAAGAAATCATAATTAGGAAAAGTTCCGTGGGCATTTAAGACAAACACATCCATTGTTTCGTCGCCAGTGAATTGACCAACCGTTGGTGAGGTATACGATTCGAAACTTGGAAAAAATTGTTCCCACACGGTGTTTTTCGTTTTACCATCCACTAAACTAACTCCACTATTAATGCGCGCGTTTATGATATCCAAAAGGCCATCGTTGTTTACGTCAGAGAGGACGGAACTAACAATAAATCCTTTTACTGAATCACTTAGTAAAACACGTGCTTTTGAAATATCGTTGTGCATTAGTTCTGAAAGTGAAACTTCCCATAATTTGCCGTCGATGGCTTCTCCTCCTGTTCCGAATAGAATGGTGGCGCTGTCTTGACCATAATTATAATGTAAATGAGGAGCGTAATAAATTTCTCGATGCTCTGGCAATTGATCTTTGGCAAGTATCGTTCCTGTTTTCCCATCGACAACGCATAAAAATCCACGCGGTCGGTTGCGATTTGATGCAATAGCTGAAGGATCACCACCGTTGGAAAGTAATAGTTCTTTTATACTATCGTTGTTTTGATCTGGAATGAATTGAACTCCACAAAAATTTGAAATTCCAGCTTCTTGGGCATATTTCATCCCTTTGTTCCAGAACTTCCAAAGTGGATTACCTGTTTTTCCATCCAATGCATAAAACTGCCCTGTTCTTCCGCCAATGAACACGTCATCAACGCCATCCTTATTCAAATCTTGAAACAATGCACTCGTATAGATTTGAGTTGGTGCGGCACATTTCCAAAGCACTGCACCATTTTTTCCATTGATGGCTAATATTCCATTTTCTGTTGGTGAAAATTCGTTTCCACCTCCAATAATAATGTCTTGCGTTCCATCTTGATTTATATCAGTGAATCGGGGAGAAGAAAAAATGAGTGTGTTGTTGAAATGCGTGGACCACTTTTCAATTTGAGCATTTACAACAAGCGTAAAAACTGTATTGAATACAACAAGCAATGTTACTAGTGAATGTTTCATAATGAACGTATGCGCGAAGTTAATGAAATACAGTTAAAACGACTCACCAAAACTGACATAGAAACCATTTTGCCCTTGTTTGCCAATGGCATAATCAAATCGTAAAAAGGTATTTTCTTTTTTATCGACCAAAAACCTCAGACCAATTCCGGCATTTGGTTTTATGTTCGCATTTGTCAATTTAACAAAGTCTGAATAGACAAGTCCCGAACCACCAAAGACAGCAAGTCCAAAGCGCCATGCAATTTTCATTCGGTATTCTGCCTGGAGTATTGTTGAATGTTGATCCCTAAATCTTCCGTAAAAGTAGCCACGAGCCAATTTATCTCCTCCGAAAACAGAAACATCATAAAATGGTGCATTTCCGAATAGTGATGATTGATAAAAACGCAAGGCAATTATAGGCTTGAATGATTTTGAAAAGGAATAATATTTCCGAAGGTCAAGGCTCAAAGTCGAATAGACTGAATTACTTTTATTGATGGATGTGCTTACTTCCACAAAATGCCCTTTGGTTGGAGTAAGGATAGTATTGCGTTTATCGCGAAGACCAATAAGTTTAAGCCCTACTGTGCGTTGAGAGCTTAATTCCGTATAGGTATTTACTTCATTGAAAAAGCTAAGATTGGAATAATCGAAGTATTTCAATCCAACACCAATGAACAATTTCGGAGCGATTTGTTTTAAAAGTGTTCCTTGTAATTTGATGCGATTGCTTTGAAATAGAAGTTCTGAAGAATCGACTGTGTTTGCGCCGATGCCATAATAGCGATCAGGATATTTCGAAAAATGTACGAGTCCTTGTGTAAACCAATTTTCATGTTTGAAAAAGTAATTCCAGTCAGTTTCAAGAATCACTTGCTTATTCCATGAGTAGTTAAATTCGATTTTGGCGTTGGAAGATCGTGTGAATGAATCTTGGTAGAAATTTAAATTAAATAGACAAACAGCACCAATGTAACTCTTCGTTTCTGGAGAATAACCAAATGCTGGTACTGGCAATACTTTGACCTTTCTAGTCTGATGATTTGTTTCCGTCGAATCATGTTGACCAAAGCCGGTAAAGCACACAAGAAGAATTACAAATAGTAAGAGCTGTTTCATTTTGATTCCCAAAGTTAGCTCAAAAAAGCATAAAAGGGCAATCAATCAGTAAATTGTAACCTCAAAGTAAAGTGCAATCACTTTGTGCTTTATTCGGAATTTTCAACTTAAACGTTGGGGGTTCGAATTATTTAATTTCAAACACGAAAATGCGTTCTACGTATGTTTTCTTACTCTCAGGTTTCAGATTGTCGTTACCTTTTTTCATAAGATTATTGATCATTTCGATGTACGATTCACCAAAGTTGGTAATGTCAATAACAGGTTCGTAAACGCGAATTACTTTTGTTGGTGTTGTTCCAAGCACTTTCGCCAATGAAGTTGCTTCCGTTTGCGCTTTTTTGTATAAATCGGCATAAACATCTGCCATTTTAGGTTCTAAAGATTCGAAATGAGTATTCGTTACACTTGGATATGTGTTGTCAACAGAATCTGTATACTGGTAAATCAAATCCATTTTAGCCATAGACAAATTATTCAATTGAATGTTGAATGAGCCATAATCTGAATATTCATTTGTTCCAACTGCTGCTGTGTCAAATGGAATGTTGTTTTCTGTTAAATATGTAATCCATTTTGCTTTGCGTTCAGCAAAAGTCATATAATAAGGTTCATACGATTCGATTGGATAGTCAATTTCTGTTGAATCATAGGTTACTTCTTCAACAATAGGAGGCATGGATTCTTCATAACGAGCCAACTCTTCCTCCAATTTCTTCATTTCCTTTTCGAACTTCTTATTGTTTTTTTTCTCTTGACGCTTTTCTTTACGCGTCATATGATTGTAATAATCCTCTTCGTAATTGTAGTCGTAGTAATCCTCTTCGTCATAGCCTTCATACTCGTCTTCATATGATTCACCGTAATAATCGCTGTAATCTTGAGCAATGGAAATTTGAACATCGACTGAAATAACTTTTAGTTCAACGGTGTCCTTCACTTTAACTTCTATTGATCGAGTGGTTTGCGCGAATGCTTGATAAACGCATAAAATAGCAACAATTAATAAGGTGTTTTTCATAGTCTTTATACTTGTGAAGAATTACGCTTCAAATTTCTTAAAAATAACGCTGGCAATGTGTCCGCCGAAACCGAACGTGTTACTCATTGCATACGTCAACTGTTTTTCTTTTGCCTTTCCTAGTGGAAAATCGAATAAATCTACAAATTCTGGTTCTATTTCCGTCGTATTTATCGTTGGAGGAACAATATTTTCTTGCAAGGCCATCACACAAGCAATTCCTTCAATTGCACCAGCTGCTCCTAATAAATGTCCGGTCATCGATTTAGTTGCTGAAACGGCTAATGATTTACGTTCACCAAAAACTCGTTTTGCAGCAATTAATTCGGAATTATCTCCTTGTGCGGTTGAAGTTGCGTGCATATTGATATAATCAATTTGATCGGCAGTAATTCCAGCTTCACGCATTGCTTCTTTCATACCTAAAACTGCTCCATCTCCTTCTGGATGTGTTCCAGTCAAATGGTACGCATCAGCAGCCATTCCGCCACCAACTAGTTCACCATAAATTGTTGCGCCACGTTTTTTAGCATGTTCATATTCTTCAAGAATCAATGCTCCAGCACCTTCTCCCATCACAAATCCATCACGTGTTACGTCAAACGGACGAGATGCAGTTTCTGGAGAATCATTGCGCTGTGATAAAGCTTTCGCAGATGAGAATCCTCCAATTGCTGCTTGATTAATTGCTGCTTCTGATCCACCAGAAATAATCATGTCGGCTTTGTCCCATTTGATATAGTTGAACGCTTCGATTAAAGCAGTATTGGATGTTGCACAAGCCGAAACAGGGCAGAAGTTAACACCTCGTAAGCCATATTTAATGGAAATAATTCCAGATGCAATATCTACTAAGATACGCGGAATAAAGAAAGGTGTGAAACGTGGTGTTCCATCTCCTTCGCAAAATTCCATCATTTGATCTTGGAAGGTTTGAATTCCTCCATTTCCTGAACCCCAAATAACTCCAATACGGTCTTTGTTCAAGGTGTCAAAATCAATGTTTCCATGTTTCACAGCTTCGTCAACTGCTACTAAAGCGTATTGTGAAAATGAATCGTATTTACGGATTTCTTTCACGTCGAAATGCGCTTTTGGGTCGAAGTTTTTCAACTCACAAGCAAAGGTCGATTTAAATTTTGAAGTATCGAATTTGGTGATAGTTGCAGCACCACTAACACCGTTTTTTAAATTCGTCCAATAGTCGTTTAAATTATTTCCAATCGGCGTCAATGCACCAATTCCAGTAATAACTACTCGTCTCATTATTTTGATTTTTTTAATGACATCCCGTCTTTTGTCTTCCAGTCTTTTGTCTGCCGAAAGCTTTCGGCATCCTAAAGTCTAATATTTACAAAAAGCCCAATTCTAATTTCGCTTCTTCGCTCATCATGTCTTTGTCCCAAGCTGGATCGAAGACAATGTTTACTTTCGAACCGGAAACACCTTCAATGGCTCCAACTTTGTCTTCTACTTCCTTAGGCATTGTTTCAGCTACAGGACAGTTTGGAGAAGTTAAGGTCATATCAATTTCCACGAATTTATCTTCGTCTATACGCACTTCGTAGATTAAACCTAATTCGAAAATATCGACAGGAATTTCAGGGTCGTAAATTGTTTTTAGTACCTCAACAACTGTATTTTCTAATTTGATAATGTCTTGTTCCATTTTTTTAGTGTTGCGCCACGATTTAAATGCCTTAATCATCTTGCGTTTATTGTAACATTAATTGTTTATTGTAGCTTTTATTGCGGCCATTTTCATTTTCTTCACCATGCTTGCTAAACCATTTGCACGCGTTGGTGAAAGGTGTTCTTGTAAACCAATATCACCGATGAAATGTAAATCTGCTTTAGCAATTGTCTCAGGGGTTTCATCGTTCATTACACGTATCAACAAACCAATAATTCCTTTTGTAATAATCGCATCAGAATCTGCAGAAAACTGCATTTTACCATCCTTCACTTCGGCGTCCAACCAAACACGTGACTGACAACCTTCAATTAAACGATCGTTCGTTAATTTATCAGGGTCGATTATTGGAAGGTCTTTTCCGAGTTCAATGATGTACTCATATTTTTCCATCCAATCATCATAAATGTTGAACTCGTCAATAATTTCTTGTTGTTTTTCTTCGATGGTCATCTTTCTAGTTTTTTAGCTTTTAGGCAAAAGGCATTAGTTTGTTACACATGATAAAGTCTTTGCTCCATGTTCCATGCTCAAATCACTTCAACATATTAATACTCTTCTCAACCGCCGCAATAAACGTATCGACTTCTTCACGTGTGTTATAAAACGCAAATGAAGCACGAACTGTTCCTGGAACGCCAAAGAAATCCATTAAGGGTTGCGTACAGTGATGTCCTGTTCTAACGGCAATTCCCTGTTTGTCTAACAATGTTCCGATATCAAACGGATGAATTCCTTCCATTACAAACGAAACAACAGAAGTTTTGTTCTTTGCTTCACCGATTATGCGACAACCTTCAAAGGTGTCAAGCATGTCTTGAGCGTATTCAGCTAATTCTTTTTCGTATTTCTGAATCGCAACCATGTCCAAACTTGAAAGGAATTCAAATGCTTTCCCTAAACAAATTCCGCCGGCAATGTGCGGCGTTCCAGCTTCAAATTTAAAAGGTAATTCATTGTAGGTTGTGCGCTCAAATGTCACTTTCGAAATCATATCGCCACCACCTTGATAAGGAGGCATGCTGTCTAAAATCGCTTCTTTACCATATAAAACTCCGATTCCAGTTGGACCAAAAACTTTGTGACCTGAAAAAACAAAGAAATCACAATCCATGTCTTTCACGTCGATTGACATGTGTTGAATACTTTGTGCTCCATCTACCAATATTTTCGCGCCAACTGCGTGTGCTTTTGCTCCCATTTCTTTCACCGGGTTAATTGTGCCAAGTGTATTCGAAATATGAGTTACAGCAACTAATTTGGTTTTTGAATTCAACATTTTGTCGTATTCATCCATGATTAGCTCGCCTTTCTTGTTGATAGGAACTACACGCAATGTCAAGCCTTTTCGTTGACACAACATTTGCCACGGAACGATGTTTGAGTGATGTTCCATCGCCGTGATGATGATTTCATCTCCAGCTGAAAGTAATTCTCCAAAGGAATAGGCAACTAGGTTGATTCCATCTGTTGTCCCTTTCGTGAAAATTATTTCTTCTGATTTTTTAGCGTTGATGTACTTCTGAATCGTAATACGAGATGCTTCATATTCAGTTGTCGCTTTTTGACTCATGAAGTGAACTCCACGGTGAATATTTGCATTGTCTTTCGAATAATACATGTTGATCGCATCTAGCACAATTTTAGGCTTTTGCGAGGTTGCTCCGTTGTCGAAATAAATCAAATTTTTGTTGTAAATCAACTGGCGCAATGCAGGAAATTCTTCTCGAATTTCGCGCACACTGAATGGTCTTTTTGTTCCTTCACTCATAACTGAGTACAAAGATACAAAACGGTTATTTTGAATGGTTCTAAAAAAGCTTTTTTTT
>JBDKHH010000284.1:0-4398 GCA_039797785.1 Bacteroidota bacterium
TTCCACTGTTTGAATGCGTCAATCAGTAAATCCGTGTCATTGATTGGAACCATCAAACCACCAGCGCCTTCAACCAACAAATTTCGATTGGTTTCAGGAAGTGTTAATTCAGAAAGTTGAAGGTGAACACCATCAATTGCCGCTGAAGCATGCGGAGACAAGGGTTCTGTGAGTCGATAACGTTCCGATAAAATGTGAACATTGTCAGTGGTCAAACGGTCAATTTTGTGACTATCCGAATTTTCTAATTCACCTGACTGAATTGGTTTCCAGTAATCCGCTTCCAAGGCTTGCGCAATAATTGCACTGACCACTGTTTTGCCGACGTCCGTCCCAATTCCTGTCACAACATATCGCTTCTGTTCTCCCATCGTCGCTTCTTTTGAGCCTCAAAGATATTTCAAACACAGTGAAATCTGCGCTTCATTGGCGATTATGTGAAGATTTTATTTTTCAAAAAACGTTTTCAGCGGTTTATCCTTTACATAAACTTCTTCTAGACGACATTCCCCATCCAACACACGAATCGTTGCATAGGTTTTATCGACATCATTTTCAGCGATATTCGTCAATAATTTTTCAGCATCCACGGCCTTGTTTTCATTGATGAAATACTTCCCAATGTTATCAATTGCGATTACACACTTATCATCGAAAACATAATTCACCTTACACTTAATATAATCACTGTGTTTTGGCTGTTGTTTTGTTACCATTGAGAAATGCGAAAATCCTGTTGCATCTTTTTCAAGCACCACAAAACCTTCGTCACCATCTTTAAATCCTTTTTCACACGGTGAATCGAAATCATAATTCAAGCGAATGTATTTTCCGCGGAACGGATCAAATGGATCATAGCCTTCGAGTCGCAATTTGTGTTGGTGACCATTTTCTAGAATAGATTCTGAATTGAAAATGATATAAAATGGCACTAATACAAGTAAAAGTGCAAAGGAAATGAAGATCAGTTTTTTATTCATACTGCGCTAATTTGTCGTTTTTAATCGATGGAATCGAAATCCAATTAAACTTATTTTTCAAATGAATCCTGCGACGATTTGTGAATCAATAAAAAGATAAATCCAACTCCAATAAAGAATAAACCTTTTAACCAAAAAGCAATATCCATGTCAAAATAGCGGACCCACATTAGATTTGCCAAGATGAACAAACCGTAAAACATGTACAACACATTTTTGTAACGATTTCCTTTTATCAATCCATTGATTCCAAAACCTAGAACATAGAAATTCGTTAACAAGAATCCCAACCACATCATATCGACATAGTCAAGAATGTTTAAGTAATGAATACCGAATAAAAGAACAATTAAGAACGGTATCAAGACAATGTAACGATTTAATTCTTTTCCTTTTAGACGTTGTCTTACGGCCAAAATCGTTAGTCCCACCATTAACAAAAAGCCAGAGAAGTAGAAAAAGAGTTGTTCATTTGTCCACGTTCCCATTTCACGAATATCATTTGATCCAAATACCAAAGGATAAATTTCATCGAGCGTTAAATAGGTCAAAGTATAAAACAACACAAATAAGGAAATCGTTTGAAATGGGCGACCCAAACTGCTAATGTTTCCATTGTAATATTTCTTTCCTAGCAAATAGTATCCAACTACAATCGCTGTTGTCCACCACAAATAACCTGATTTCACGGCAAACGGCATTCCGATTAAGAAAACCACACCTATTAGCCAACCTAAGAAAATAGATCGAAAGCCTTGTCTATCGGCGCTTTTATTCAACGTGATGTAAAAATGTGGCAAAACAGCCAACAAGAAGAACCAGAAATACAGGTATTTATCGTTTAACGAAAAATCGGATGGTCCAAAGAGGCTAAATCCAAAATGAGGAATCAAAAATTTGGCTGCTAAGAGCAAATAAAAGAAGGCAATACCAGAAGCTCGTGCGATGTAAAACAATGGAATTGTTAAACTCAACCAAACGATGATAAAACGATCAAAATCGCCATCCATTTGATAGGTTTGACTTACTAAGGCGATAGAAGCACCAACCATTAACATCAAAAACAAGGAAGAAGCTTCTACCCAAGATGTGGAATGACGGTGTTTAAATAGCGCCAAATAGTAAACGAATATTCCAGCAATAACTGGGATAAAACTCAAGGCTCCGCGTACATGTTTGGGGAAATCGTCCCAATTGTGAGAGATGATGGAAAAAACACCAGCAGAAATAAAAGTTGCACCGATTAATGCAGTGATTACCAAGAATAATTTCCCGATTGCATTTGTTGACGTGTCTAGAAATTTCTGGATTTCTTTATTGGCAACATTCGGTAAAACACCTTTTTTCTCTAAAGAATTTAACAAATTGGTTAAGGAAACATTATTCATCATAGTCCTTGTTTTTACATCAAATTAAACAATATGACGGAAAAGATAATCAGAATAATTTACCCAACTAAGCTTGATTGAAATTTAACTTCTCAATTGAGCTTGAAGTTTTCCTTCTAACTCAACACGAATTTTATCCATTACCGCATCAATTTGTTGATCTTTCAATGTTTGTTCGGCATCTTGGAAAATGAACGAAACCGCATACGATTTTTTGCCTTCTTCTAGATTTTTACCTTCGTAAACATCAAATAAACCAACTTCTTTCAAGAGTTTTTTATCACATGCCTTCGCAATCGCTTCAATTTCAGCGAATGTTGTTGAACTATTAAGCATCAAAGAGAAATCGCGACGAACAGCAAACGTTTTCGGTAATTCAGTGTATTTTACTTTCACGTATTGCAAGCACTCTAAAATCGCATCCCAATCTAAATCAGCGACGAATACATCTGATTTAATTCCGAATTGTTTCTTTGCTGCATTGGTAATCCAACCGATTTCACCTACTTTTTTCTTCAAGACAGAAAGTTGCACTCCTTCTTGCAAAAGTGATGTTTTTAATGCCGATTCAGAAAGCATACTTCCCAATCCTAAACGATTGAAAACTGCATTTACCAAGCCTTTGATTGTATAATAGCTAACCGCTTCTTTGCTAGAATTCCACGATTCGCGTTCTTTCTTACCCGAAACAGCAATCATCAATCGTTTGTTTTCAGCATAACCACTTTCATATTTGTGGTAAGTTTTACCAAATTCAAAGATTTTTAAATCTGCATTCTGACGGTTTTGATTGTGTTCAATAACTTCCAACGCATTGAACAACAAACTTTGACGCATCACATCCAATTCTTGGCTCAACGGATTCAACATTGGCACGTTGCGCTCAGATTTCAAGGTTTCTCCACCCAATTTCTCAACGTAGGCTGAAGAAGTCAAGGAGTTATTTAAGGTTTCAATGTAGCCTTTTCCTACCAACATTTCAGAAATAACCGTCTGAACTTTTTCAATATTTGGTTTAGGGAAAACACCAATTGATGTGTTCAATTTCTCTGGCAACGGAACATTGTTGAAGCCGTAAATACGCAACACTTCTTCCACAACATCTGCTTCACGCGTAACATCAACGCGATAAGCTGGAATTTCCAATTGTGCAATTCCATTTTCTTCTGAACGAACGTGAATATCCAAGCTGTTCAAAATGGATTTAATATCATTTTCACTAATTGTTGAACCAATCAAACGGTTACAACGCTCGTAGCTAAATTCAACTAGTTTGTTTTCAATTTTTGATGGATAGATTTCCGAAATTTCCATTGCTACTTCTCCACCTGCAACTTCTTGAATCAACAAAGCAGCTCGTTTCAAAGCATATTCTGTTAGATTTGGATCTACTCCACGTTCAAAACGGAAACTTGCATCCGTATTCAATCCATGGAATTTTGCTGTTTTACGAACAGAAACAGCATTGAAATAAGCCGATTCCAAGAAAACGTCTGTTGTATCGTCTTTGATGCCAGATTGTGAACCTCCGAAAACACCGGCAATACACAAATTCTCTGCACCATTTGTAATCATTAAATTTTCACCTGAAAGTTCGCGCGTGACATTGTCCAAGGTTTCAAATTTCGCCGCTTGATCTGCAGTTTTCACTACGATTGAACCTTTCACAGCACGTGCATCAAACGCATGCAATGGCGTTCCTAATTCACGCATTACGAAATTGGTTACATCCACCACATTGTTAATTGGTGATAATCCAACTGCGCGCAAACTATTTTGCAACCATGCTGGTGACGGTTTGATAGAAACACCTTTGAACGAAAGTCCTAAATAACGTGGACACAACTCTGTATTTTCAACTGAAACCGAAATTTTCAAATCCGTTGAGTCCACTTTAAACGCTTCAACTGAAGGTAAATTCAAGTGTAAATTTGCGTTTTTATGGTAGTTCAAATAGGCGATTAAATCACGTGCAACACCAATGTGTCCCATTGCATCTGCGCGATTTGGTGTCAAACCGATTTCTATTT
>JBDKHH010000285.1:0-3456 GCA_039797785.1 Bacteroidota bacterium
TACCATTTTTCTTTGACTTGGGTCATTGATTGAATAGGATTTTGAGAACTTTCGTCAATTGCAAAAGAGCTTCCTTTTTCTCTGGTAGTAGGGAAGAAATAGAAAATTGAAAGCATTATAAAGCTGCCAAAACCACCAATAAAGGAAAGAGAATATATAAAAACAAGTGAGTTTGAAGCTAATTCCTCTGTTTTTTGGAAGTGAATCATTTTTATCAAATAATAAACTAGGAAAAAGAGGGGAAGAAGTGAGTTGTTAATACAAAAGCGATAAAAAGGTTTTGAAATAGTTGAGAGAAATTGATAACGTGGCCCAAGTTTGATGTAGCTATACGTGTTGTAGGCCATAGTAAATCCTCCAAAGGCAAACCCAAGCAATAGAAATGACCATGAATTAACCGTTCCTAGGTACTCAGGCGAAAAGAATAGATAAGGAACACCAAACGCACTTCCAAAAGAGTCTGAGACAATCGCAAACAATAAAGTCCAGTAAAACAGCGATATTAAATTGTATTTTATTTGCCCCAATATGATTAAAAAGGGGAAAAAGGATCGAATGATTCGCAGAAATTTAATATCAGTGATTCGGCTCATTCTTCTAATATAATCAAATTTATAGTGAAAGAAATCTTATTGCGATAATTTTACCCGAATGAAATCGTAAACTAGGTATGACAGTGTTTTTCCTACAACTTTTTCTTCAAGCGATGTAGTTGGAGCACCTTCAGGAAGATGCAAATAAGCAATCTTCTCAGATTTTGCGCATGTTTGAATGTAAGCGCGCGCTTCGTCTACGGTCCAGCCACTTGGTGAAAACGCAGAGCTTGGCATAAAGGCAATTGCATCTAAGTCGAGTTCGAATCCAATCGGTTTGACTTTTTCTGAGATTACTTTTTGAATATCGGTAAGAAGTTGTTGGCGATTCGTTAAATAGTCATCATAAAAGGTTGTTGTACACTTGTTTTTTGCTAAAAATTCAAGAATGAATGAACTGTTGTAGCTTCTGTGTAGTCCTAAAACGGAATATGTTTCAATTAAACCATTGTTAATTGCATAAGAGAATGGGTTTCCGCTATGTCTTCCCTCAAGTGCTCTGCAATCTGCATGCGGATCTAGATTGATCACATCAATTTTTGATTCTTTTATTGAATTGAGTGCTTCGATAATTGGAAGTGCATTGTTGTGACCGCCACCAATTATAATTGGGATGATGGAAGAGTGGAGGTGCTTTTTTAAAATGGAACTTACTAAAGAGTCTAATTCTTCGATGGCTATTTTGCCATTTTCAACAGTGGAAAATTCAGTTTTTTGTTGAATTGATCCGATGTAACAAATTTCATCACCCGATAGAAATTGGTTTGATTGGATGTTTACAAATCGCTTTATAAAACTTGAAAACGCATTTTCGGAGCCAGGTAAACCAAAGTTGGATTGTGGTCCCATGCTTTCTTCAACTCCAAGAATCACAAATCGTGTGTTTTGCGAAACTTCAGTTTTGATTGTTTGGCCTAATTTTGTTTCGCCTTGACGAACGGATGTCCAATTTAAAACTTGATCCTGGGTTGATGGAATAAACTGAAAGTGCATTGTGTTAATTTAAAGTTGTTCAAATAAAGCGATAAAATTGTCAGGGGCGTGTCTTGGTCGCATTGTTGCCTTGTCTACAAAAACGAGTGTTGTTTCTGCTTTGCTAATGATATTTCCCTTTTCATTGATCAGTTCATAGGTGAAATAGATGCGGGCGGCTTTGATTTCTGTAATAGTTGTTTTAACCGTTAGTAAATCATCATAAAACGCTGGTGCGAGATATTTTACAGAAAACTCAGATACAGGCAGCATGACACCTTGTTCTTCGAGCGCTTTATAACTCATTCCTAAAGAGCGTAATGCTTCAACTCGGCCTACTTCAAAATACTGTGCGTAATTTCCATAATAACAATATCCCATTTGGTCAGTTTCGCCATAACGAACTCTTATTTGTGTTGTATTAATAAATGGATCTTTCATAAAGTGTTCGAATTTTACTCAAATGTAAAAATTATCCCCAAGGGTTTGTTTATTTCTGCTTTAAAAACCTTATTTTCGTTAAGTGTTGATAAGGTTAAAAATTCAACAAAATAGTAGAGATTTAAGTAAAAAGTACTAGAATGTTTGCTGTGAGAGAGTTAACAATTTATTTCAACGAAATTGTTAATGTACATGTAAAACTTTTTTAAAAATCAACCCCTTATCAACTTTTTTTTTAACTTTTTTATGTAAATATTTGTCATCTGAGAAAATGACCCGAATGATCCGAAAAGCGGTTAAACGTTTTAGGTGATACAAATAGAAAATAATAACCATTAACTAAAAAGATTATCAATGAGTAATAGTCACGAAATCGTTTGGAATGCGTGTTTAAAAGTGATCAAAGACAATATTTCTTTGCAAGCGTTTAAAACATGGTTTGAACCGATTATCCCTGTTAAATTAGAGGACAATGTGTTGACAATTCAAGTTCCGTCCCATTTTTTCTACGAATGGTTGGAAGAGAATTATATTACTTTGTTGAAAAAGGTAGTTAAAAAAGAGCTTGGCGCTGAAGGAACGTTAGAGTATAGTATTGTTATGGAGAATAACACGACGAATTCAACTCCTTATACTGTTAAGTTACCAGCATTGAATAAGCGTTCATTGAAAAATGCGCCAGTTACAATGCCATTGAATTTAAGTGAAAATCAAATTCGCAATCCGTTTATTATTCCAGGTTTAAAGAAAGTAAATGTTGATTCTAATTTGAATCCTTCATATTCTTTCGAGAACTTTATGGAAGGTGATTGCAACCGTTTGGCGCGTGCGTCAGGTTATGCTGTTGCGAACAAACCAGGTGGTACTGCTTTTAATCCATTGTTAATTTATGGTGGAGTAGGTTTAGGAAAAACGCACTTGGCACATGCTATCGGTATTGCGATTAAAAATCAATTCCCAAACAAGACGGTTTTATACGTAGGTTCTGAGAAATTTGCGCATCAGTTTATTGATGCAATTAAGAATCAAACAACGAATGATTTTATTCACTTCTATCAAATGATTGATGTGTTGATCATTGATGATGTTCAATTCTTCTCAGGAAAAGAGAAAACGCAAGATGTGTTCTTCCATATTTTCAATCACTTGCACCAAAATGGCAAACAAATCATTTTAACATCGGATAAACCACCAGTAGAAATGCAAGGAATGGAGCAACGTCTTCTTTCTCGTTTCAAATGGGGCTTGTCTGCAGATTTAGGTACGCCAGATTTGGAAACACGTATCGCGATTTTAGAAAAGAAAATGTACGGAAATGGTATTGAGTTGCCACGTGATGTAGTAGAATATTTGGCATATTCAATTAACACGAATGTGCGTGAAATGGAAGGTGCTTTGAATACTTTGTTAGCACAAGCTTCATTGAACAAAAAAGCGATTACATTAGAGT
>JBDKHH010000286.1:0-8115 GCA_039797785.1 Bacteroidota bacterium
TAAATGGAATGTGAGTTGTTTTTTCTGAAGTTAAGATTAATCGACCTTCAAGACTGTATAATGCTACTGAAGATTTAGAACTCAACTCAATACTTGAAGTGATTGCATTGTAAAAACTCAAGTTACTTTTCGTATTAACAGCAATAACTCCTTTTTGATAAGTTGTTCCATCGAAGTCGGTCGAACTTAATCTGTAGTAATTAATTCCTGCAGCAGGTCGTATATGGTCAAAACTGTACGAAAGCGTTTGATCTGAATTGCCAGCACCATCCAGTTGAGCAAGTTGAGTGAAATTGTATCCGTCTGTTGAATGACTTAAAGTAAAATAGTCATTGTTTTGTTCAGATACTGTTTGCCAATAAAGACTATTAATCTCATGATTGTTTAATCCGTAAAACGAAACCAATTCAGAAGGAAGTAAAACAGGGTCCAAAATACAGTCATTATCCCCATAGCTAGTTGAAGAACCACCATCAATGTCAAACGTGGCAAAAACACCATCAGAGTTCGGGTAACTTCCATCAGTTGTATAATCAATTGTGAATGTAGTTCCAACTGTCGTACTGATGTTTGTGCGGTAATATCTTGTACCAGGGCTTGATGGATTATTTGCAAAGTTACCTCCAGTATTCCAGTCAGCATCATTTTGAAAAATCACATAGATTGGTCCTGAACCACAAAGTCCATTCCAAGTCAATGCTTCATCACACAAAGCTGTTGAAGCAAGCATCCAATTTGAATTTGCAGGAACAGTCGTTCCTGTTGCATCAATAAATAACGTTCCGCAACCGGCAGCTGTATTGAGAAGATTTATTGTTGGAGTATTGTTTACTAGAATATCAGTGTAATTTGTTCCTGGAAAAGTTGATCCATATAAGAAGTCAAAATTTGTCGTGTTTACAGTAAATGCATAATCACCAGACGTTCCAAAAACAAGTTCATTATTTCCTTCAGTGCACAAACCATCACACGAGTTTATAATTACAGAGGATAAACGAGGAGGTTCAAGTGTACAAGGTCCTCCAGAAAGCGTAACAGTATTTGCTGCAGAACTTGTTCCAGTAACTGATGGATTTGATGAAATAACACGAATCAAATAACCCGCTCCAGATGCAGTTGCACTTGGAATAGTGAAATTAATCAAGCCACTTGGATTAAGGCCTTCAGCAGAAGCGCCAGTTAATGTTCCAATAGTTGTTGGACTAGCAAAACTTCCGCCTGCACTTGATAATTGAACAGTGAAGGTATTACCAACTGCAAAAGTTCCTGACGAAGTGAATGCAACACTACCTGCATCGCTAGTTGAACAATCTACTGCAAAAGGTCCTCCAGAAACAACACCTGTTGTGATTGTACATGGATTTAATGTAATTGAAATATTAGATCCATTATCGGTTCCAGTTGTTGCAGGGGCAGACGATATCACACGAATACGATAGCCAGCTCCTGTTGCTGTTCCTCCTGGAATACTAATATTTATGGTTCCTGAATTAGAGGTTGAGTTCAATGTTCCAATACTTGTGGGAGCGGCAAAACTTCCAGAGGCATTCGATAATTGAGCCGTATAAACATTACCTGCAGTATATGTTCCTGTTGAAGTGAAATCAACTGTGCCTGTTGCTGGTGTTGAACAGTTTACAGTGAACGAAGAAGTTGAAAGCGTTGTTGTAGTGATCGTTGTGCTTGGGGCTCCACAAGCTGTTGTCCCATTAAAGGTGAAATCGTTTATACTAAATGTTGTAGTTCCAGCAGCAGCTCCAAATGCATATAAACGGAATGTGATGGCAGATGTAATATTCTGATAACTTGCACCTGATAAATTAATTGTTGTTCCACCAACTGTTGGTGCACCAATACTTGCAGTAAAACCATCAAGGCTACTTCGGAATTCGAGATTTGCAATTGCCGCTGAAGCTTGACCTGTATATACAAAACTTACAAAATCAATATCACAACCTAATGTAGGTGTTAATGAGAATTCAAAATAATCTGACATATTTATAGCACCAGTACTCCATCCATTTGCGTTGTAACGATTGTTAGCATTTGTACCTGTAATTCCAGAACCTCGACCAATACCACTTACAGTCATATTGGGATCAACGGTTTGACCTGTAGTATATGGATTGTTTAGATTTGGATTTGTACCTGTAATAGGATTAGTGAAAATCGACTGTCCCCAAACAAAAACTACATTCAGCATTAAAGCTGATAATAAAATAAACTTTTTCATAAAGCACTTTGAAACATTTCTCGAGAAGCTTATTTCGCTGTTGCGAAGACGCGCTCTCGATTTGCGTCAAAGTGCGCGTTTGTCGTAGAGCATTGACATTGGCATATCGAAGCCGATAACTGTTACCATGGTTTTCTAGTTTTGCCACAAAAGTACAACCTTTTTCATTTCCCTATTTTATGGAATTATTAACCGAAGATTATATTTATCAACAAATTAGCCTGACAATTTTCAGTGAATTGTTAATTTTACTCACTTATAAAGAACAGTGAAGAAATCGCTCAAATATTCAATTTACGTTTTCGTTTTGATTTCAATTTCGTGGAGTTTGTATCCTGAAACTGCGTCTAAAATATATGCACGTCTCGTTATAAAAATGGGACTTAAAAAGAAAGAGGTAGAAGAAATCGGATGCTATGAAGATACTTGTTATGTGAAACACTTGAATGACAATGTTCTCACTTATTTAGAAGAATCGTATTTGAATGGAACTCAAACGTTTTTAAAATCGACAAACGACATTCGTAAATTGTATCGTAAGGGTAAATTGGTCTATATAGAAAATTCAGACTATTATTTTGTTGATACGATGTATTACAGTTATTCGTTTTTAGTTCCAAAAGCAAAGAACTTACTCGATACAATTGGTGAAAGATTCCACCGTAAATTGGAGAACACGGGCTTAGAGTGCACACGGTTTACGTTGACATCCATGCTACGCACAACAAGTTCAATCAAACGTTTACGCAGGTGGAATAGAAATTCAATTAAAAATTCAGCTCATTTACATGGAACAACATTCGATGTGTCATACCGCAGTTTTATTAGCTCAAAAGAACTTTCACCAGCCGAAATATTGTACCTCGGTGATGTGTTAGGAAAAGTAATTTATGACCTACGTCGCGAACAAAAATGTTATGCAACTTATGAAACCTGGCAAACTTGCTATCATGTTGTTTGTAGATGAGTTTAATCGTGAATGATATGAATGAATCCTGTCAAGATTTTTGAGTTAGGCTTGTTTACATCATACGTGAAGGTGTAAAAATAGACACCGTCAGTCAAATCAATTCCACCAAATGTATTATCATAGCGTTCCATTTTATAGATCATATTTCCCCAACGGTTGACAATAACTAATTCATTATCCAAGAAAACTGTTGCATCATCAATGTATAGGAAATCATTGATTCCATCATTGTTTGGAGTAATCACATTTGGTAATGCGTTTTGACAATCGACAGCATCGATGTAAATTGAATCAGTGTAAGTGCATCCATTTTGTCCTGTTCCTGTTAATAGATACCATGAATCATTTTCCACGGGCAAACTATCAAGAACACCGATTCCAACCCAGGAATAACTGATAGAATCACTGAGATTCTCTAAATTTAAAAAATCACTTAAGCATAGAATTGTGTCATTCGTTAAAGAGAAATAAGGCAATTCATTTGCATCAATTGAAATAGAGTCTGAATAATGACATCCTAAAGAATCCCAAAGATCAATTGAATAGTTTCCTACAGTTAAATCGTTGAGTTCAATAGTGAATGAGCTTGTGTCTGAAAATACGCCAAATGGTGTCTGCCAAATGAGTGAATCACTATTCGTTACAATTCCGACCTCCAGACTATCAAACATACAATTTGAATCAAACGATTGATAAAGATCAAAATTTAGCTGAGAACTTGTAACATAGATTGAATCGATGGAACTTTCGCAACCATTCAAATCTATTCCTTGTACATAGATAAAACCATTTCCTGATTGAGTTGAAACAAAGTTGGTGTCGCTATAACTTATTTCTCCTGAAATAGACGTCCAAATGAGTGTGTCAAAATTTCCATTGGCCGTAATTGGAACTGTTGCATAGGAGCAAATAGTTAAAGAGTCAGTTGCAATTGAAATTGGTTCTGGAGCCAAAACTGAAACTGTGTAATGTAAAGTGTCAGAAAAGCATTGGTTGGACACGATTGCATTAATTGTTGTTGTAATGTTAGGGGAAGAATTTCCTGTAATTTGAATGGAGGATGTACTTGAAGAAGGTATTCCATTAACATACCATTGAACATTTTCATTGGTTGTTGCCAATGTTAAAAGTGTCGATTCATTTGGACAAAGCAAAGAGTCTCCTTGAATTGAAAAATCGGATAAACTGTCAACCACATTGATCATAACAGAAGTAAATTCAGTTGGGCAATTGGGAACATTGTATGCAGCAAGGATACTTGTATCAGAATAAATGGACAATAATTGAATTGAACTTGAAGAAGTTAAGAATGTTGTGTCAATCGTAAACCAATCAAGCAGCGCTGAATTAGAGTTTACAACAAGAGCATTTGAGCCTGAGCAAATTGATACATTTTGAAGGTAAGGAGGAAGAGATAAAGGTTCTTCTTGGATGAATACTGTATCAGATTGAGAAACACAACCAAATTGATTAGTTACGGTTACGGAATATTGTCCAGCCTCGGTTGTATTGATGCTACTCACTCCAATCGACCCATCACTCCATTCGTAATCAATAAAGTTGCCAGACGTAAATACAGTCGCATTTTCTTGGTAACAAAGAAGAGTGTCATTTGTTGCAATGGATACTGTAAAGGATCCATCTAAAATTTCGACAGAATCTAAAAAGGTCATCCCGCATTGCTGAATTTCACATACATAATATCCGAATTGAGTCGCAGTTATTTCATCTGCATTACTTTGTATAGGGGAAGTCCATTGAAGTTGAGCATTACCTAAATATGTTGCTGTAATGGTGGTTGAACCTCCTGGACAAATGTAATTTGAGGGATCAACATACAAGGAAGGTGTCGTGAATTCTATTAATTCAACAGGAGTTGTGGTTAATGAGCATCCTTCAGCATCGACGACATGACAATAATAGAATCCTTGATCATCATCGATTGCTGTATTTGTTGTTGATATGGTGTCGCCTTCGGGACCAATCCAATCATAAGAAACATAATTAGAGGGTAAAGTGAATAGCACCGAATCATAGGGACAAATGATTCCATCAACTGGATCCATGATGATTGTTGGCGGATTTTTCATGATGAGTGTGAATGGAAAAATAATGTTTTTTTGGCAGCCTGTAATTGTGTCGATTAATGTACCAGAATACTGGTATGTCGCTGCAACAGTAACTTGAATGGAGTCATTATTGATACTTGACCACGCTATTCCTGGTCCTGACCAATCGAATCCATTAATAACATTGGAAAGTGATAAGATTGCAGATCCATTTGGACACAATAGATTATCGGCACTTATCGTTGTTGACGCAGAAGGCAATGGATTGACGATCACATATATTGAATCTTCAATAGAGTAGCCTGTTGTATCAAGACCACACAGATTATCGTAACCAATTATATTGGAGTAATTCAAGTGGTACCAACCTGTGGCAGAAGGTTCAAAAATGCCTTTGAATTTGTTTAAATATTCCAACGTGCCATAAGCGTATGGACTTGTTGCAATATCAGCAAAAACAAAGGGTTGAAGATTGAATAGGTTAAGAGTTGTATCAGGATTGGTGATGTAATCGTAAATATGAAAAGGAATGGTTGCGTTGGCGCAAATTGTAATTGTATCATTTAAATCTCCATCAGTTGGAAAAGAAAAATAGAGCGAAAGACTATCGTAAGGTAGAACGTAATCCAAATCAATTGTGAAATGGCCTTGGTTGGTACAAAAGGAGTCCGAAATAGAAATGGTATAAAGGCCTTCTTGGTCATAGACGTGAGGTAAAGTGTCTGAGAAAAGTAAGGTATTTGGTTCTATTTTTATATCAATAGAACAACTAGGACATAAATTCGTGAACCACGTTTGAACACTATCTGGTGCGCAGAAATTATAATCATAATAATCGATTCCTGTCTCATTGACGGCCAAACCTAAATTATCTGTCATCAGTGGAAGAACGGGATCGTCATGGTGAATAGCCACAATTGAATCAGAGCCCATAGAGCATTCATCCGAACGTTCAACATTTACGGAAAACTGACCTGAAATATAGGTCGTAATTGCTTTGGTTGTCGCACCTGTATTCCAAACATAGTTGTAAGAAGGTCCTACTTGGTCATATGTTTGAGCGTTGTAAAACAAAACCAAAGAGTCACAAAAATGTAAGGTGTCTTGCCCGGAATTAACCATTCCGAATAAGCTATCAGTTGCTTGATTGATGAAATAATTGTAGTCTGGTGTGTTTTGATTCACACCATTGGTCAAAAACGAGTTTCTTGTCGAATCACCATGCAGATGAATGAACGAATAAGAATTTTGGGTATTTTTGAAATGAAAATTATTGGTAGAAATTGAATATCCACTGGTTGTAGGGACGCTAAAATTCAGATTGTGCGTGTAGCTCCCACAGATTTCAGGGGAATTCGTTGGTGAAATAGCAACACCAGTTCCCTCATCATTTCCTTTTCCGCCAAATTGTTTGATGTATTCAATTCCACCCGAATTTGTGATTTTAAGTAAATAAGGATCTTTGAATCCAACACTGTTAAATAAAGCGGTATTTGTGTCATGAATTTGCGATAAATCACATCTGAAATAGCCAGTAATATAGCTGTTTTTCGCGTCGTCAATTGAAATGGATCTTGCTGATAGTTCGTTGTTCGAACCGAGTGCTGTTCCCCAAAGGAAATTACCATTGTTACCAGTTTTTAAAGCAAATAGTTTACGCTGATAAGTATTGGAAATGGTTGAAGTACCATTTGGTGTGTAATATTGAAAATTCCCGATATAATCACCAGCAATAACGACTTCATTAAGGTTATTTACTTCTAGATCATACGGTACAACCATTCCGGCGCGCAATTGATTAAACCATTGCATTGTTCCGTTGGGAGAAAATTTAGCAAGAAAGCCAATATTAAATCCCATGTTGTTTATCGTAGAATTAGCAAATGCTAAAGTGTCTGAAAACTGACCCACTAAGAAGATATTGTTTTGGTCGTCACAATCTACAGCAAGACCTCTGTCTTCATATTCAGCTATGCCTGTTTTTATCCAGAGAGCAGAACCTACTTGGTCATATTTGGAAATGAATAAATCATAACTTGGAAGCAGTGTGTTTGGGTCTGTTGTACTTGTGAAAGATTGACCAGTTAATGTTGAATTTCCTTCAAATTGCCCAGTTAAAATTAAATTGTTTTGCGTGTCAGTTGCAAGTCCGTAAGCATTTTCACTACCAGCCCCTCCTTCTGAAAAGGCCCATACTACATTTCCTAAATCGTCAAGTTTGAGAACAAAAATATCCTTTGAATTTGCAGAAGAATTTAAGGTATATGATCCGAAAGCTATTTGTCCAAAATACTGCCCAGTAACGAAAATACTGTTGCCTGTTCCAAGACATAGATCGGTTGGACGATCGGAGTAGTTTCCACCAAACTGTTTGATCCAAATTAAATTTCCTTGTGGATTGTATTTAGCAACGTAGATATCGCCATTGCCAATAGCTGAGGTTTGAATAACGGTAGGATTAAAACTCGTTTCACCGCAAATGTAACCAGCGACATACTTGTTTCCAGATGCATCGATTTCTATGTCGATTGCTTCATTTGTAAAGTTGCTCGTGGTGTTTGAACCATATAGTTGAGCAAAATTTTGAAAAGAAATAGTAGTGAGTAGTAAAAATAATAATGTTAGTGTTCTCATGTAGGGTAGTTTTGAAATAATAACGTACCCAAAATAAAAATGGTTGGAAATAAAAAATCCCGGTCTCGTAAAAACGGGACCGGGATTAGTATTTAAGACTAAGTTTTACTTATTTCACAATTCCTGTGAAAGCAGCATTCTCAGCGAATTTCAAGAACTCACGATCTTTCAAAGCTTTAGCTTTCAAAGAACCGTCTTTTCCAAATGCA
>JBDKHH010000287.1:0-7229 GCA_039797785.1 Bacteroidota bacterium
ACATTGGATTTAATTCATTTATACCTAGAAAATTACGGTGTAAAAGCTGAGGATGCTGAACTCAAATTAGAAACAGTTCCATTCAAGGAAAACCCAGTATCATTTATCGAATACATTACAAAAAATCTTCAATTAAGTACAAATCGTCAAACCGAAAAACTTGATTATATCAAAGAGATTAAATCTCATTATTCCTTTCTAAATCCAAAAAGGTATTGGTTGATTTTCCTTACAAAACAATGTATTAAACGCATGAGTGATCGCGAAAACTATCGTTTTGATAGAACCCGAGTTTTTGCACATTTTAGAACCTTGATGCATGAAATTGAGAACAATCTGGTTTCAAATAATTTTATTTCAAAAGGTGATATCCATTACTTAACCATTGAAGAACTGTTGTCGCGTAATTTTTCAATGTATCGTTCGATTGTTTCACAGCGAAAAACTGACTTTGCATATTACAAAACGCTTACGACTCCCGTCAGGTATAAAGAAACGTTAAATGGATTGGAGCCCGTTGAACTCAATTTCCTATCTACAGACTTAAAAGGCACCGGCTGTTGTAGCGGAATTGTTAGAGCTGAAGTAGTGATTCTCAACGACGAAGAATTAAGTACCAATTTCACATCTAAAATTGTTGTTGCAAACTTCTTTGAACCTGGAAACATTGGTCTTTTTTCGCAAGCTGCAGGTCTCATTTCTGCACGTGGAAATTTATTGAGTCACACAGCAATATTGTGTAGAGAAATGGGTGTTCCGTCTATTGTTGGTGTGAGAAATGTGCTGAATCAACTTAAAACCGGAGATTTAATAGAAATGGATGGAGCGACTGGAACGATTAAAAAAATCAATCATGAATAGTACATTTTTTGAATTAGCGAGTTTATTGAGTCGTGTAAATCACACAGAACAAGAAGCATTGCAATGTAAGGTTCTGGTTGAAACGAATTTGATTGACAAACAGAATCAACAAGCATTTTACGACTATTGTCGTGAATGGAAACTTGCCCCTTGGATCTGGATTCAATTAAATCGTTTGGAACTACACGATCATCTTGACAACGAAATAACTCAGCACTTTTTAGAACAATATACGAACGTTAAAAATCAAAACGACCAAAGAAACGAAGTTGCAAAACAATTTTTGAAACGGTTTTCAGAAGAAAACATAGATGTTATCATTCTAAAAGGAAATTGTTTGGCTCATGAAGTGTATCATGAAATTGGTTATAAACGAATGAATGATTTTGACATCCTCATCCACAAGAACGATTGGGATCGCATACAATCAATTTATTTGGAATTGGGTTTTATCCCATTGGGATTCGGATGGAGCGGTGAAAAAGAAAAGCCTGCAAAATTTTCGCATGTTGGAATGTCGTTTATTAGTCCAGACTTCAAATGCATTGTTGGATCGCAATGGGGATTAAAATCACCTACGACACAATACAAAGATTTCATTCATGAGGCATGGGAAAGCGCTGTTGAATTCAATTTTCTGGGAATACAGTGTAAACAATTGTCTCCAGAATTTCATTTGTTACACTTGATTTTGCATTTAGGGATCTACAAATGTGGAATTAGGGATTGTATGGATTTATACAATTTATTGCGGGTAAAAGAAATCAATTCATCCATTTTACTCCCCTTGTTAGAGAAATCGAATGCCGTCGAAAAAGCATTTTTTTCACTCGAAATAATGCAACTTTCAGCACCAAATTTGGCCCAAGACATTCTGAATGGATTAAGACCAAAAAGAACTAGTTTTTTAATGAAAAGACTGGAAAGAAGACTGAAATTACAATCAATAACTGGCGATTATCAAACAGCTTATAACGATTACTTCCAAGACATTGAGAAGCAAGTGATTTATTTCAATCTTTTCACCAAGTTCCACATCAAATTTCTCTTCTATTTAAAAGTCATACGATTAATCTATTTTCCAGCCAAAAAGTATGTTTTAAAATTAAACGATTTAACAGAAAATGCTCCATGGTATTCTGTCGTTTTTAGAAGGTTAACAACGCCAGGAAGAATTTTCTCATTGATTGCTCAAGAAATTGGATGGAAATTTACCATTCTTTTGTTCTTGAAATTGGGAATTGATTTACTTGTATCCTTGAAAAATTATTTCATCAAGAAACCAAGCTATTTTGACTATTTAAAAACAAAGAATATCGACCCGAAAGAAATTGAAAAAGTGGTTAAAAACATTCAATAAATGACAAAAATAATAGCAATAACAGGAATGGATGGCTGCGGAAAGAGCACCGTTATGGAAAGCGTGTTAAACCATTTTCCTTCAAGTGTCAGTGCTGAAATTTGGCAACCAATGTATGGGGAAAATTCTCCTTTTAGCAGTAAAAAAGCGGTGGATAATTACATTTGCTCCCTTAGTCCAAATGCTCGAACATTGTTTTTAGCGCATGCACTTCAAGAAAGTACTTCAAATGCTTTGTTGAAAGAAGTCGATTATGTATTCCTCAATGCTTATTATTTCAAATATTTTGCAAGCGAAATGGCATTAGGAGCTTCTGAAAATTTAATCAATTCCTTAATTCAACAATTTGAAAAGCCGCATTTAACCATCGAATTAACGACTCCAATTGATACGATTCTTCTTCGAAAAAATCAATTTTCGCGCTATGAATGTGGATTGGTTGAAACACCTTCATCAGAAGGATTTTCAAACTTTCAAGCCCAATGTAAAGAGCGTTGGCAAACATTTGACCGTTCCAATTTCAAAACACTTTCCAATCAAAAGTCGATTAATGAGACTTTAGAATCAGTAATCCAATTGATTGAAAAGCTATGAAACGAATTTTGATAACAGGATTAGACGGCAGTGGGAAAAGCACTCTTCTTGAGCGATTAAAAACAACATCTACCTCTCAAAATGCTTTTTTACATGTTCCAAATTTTGATTTGCTAGCCATTCCTGAAAATTTCCCCAAACGACAACTCTGTCTTTCAATCAATGAAATGGGAAAACAAGCTGATGAATTAAAGGTTCCACTTCTGAAAATATATGCATTATTCGGTTCAATGAGTTTAGTGTCTCAACTCGAAAAAGAATTTGAAAAACACGGAAAACAAACGGTGTTTTACGAACGTCACCCATTGATTGACGCACCAATTTATGCGCTTTCGTACAAGTCGTACATGAATCCAAATAAATTTGAGGAATCCACCTTTGAGTTGATTGATGAACAATTTAGACAAACACTGATTGAGATCATCGAGCTTATTCAACTACCCTATTCTTTTGACCAATCGCCAAGTAAATCATTGCTTCATTTTATTCATACAGTTTTCGGAAACGCTTTCCCTGCACTTGAAGAGTTAAAAACAATTTTCTCTTGTGAACTACCTGACAAAATATACTTTTTAGATGCTTCGCCTTCTATTTTATTGTCGCGCTTGAGTGGACGTAAACAGAAAGAACATCACGAAGAAATTTCCGCTTTAACACACATGCGAGAACACTATTTATCGTACTTAAAAAACGTAGAAAATGTCACAATCATCGATGCAAATGATTTTGAAAACCTAAACCAATTTTCAGTTGAAGATTAATTTACTTTTCACCGTAATGGCGAAAGTTTGAGTTAAAAAACATGCGATAAACAGTTTTCAAGGGATGCGTATCCTTTTTTCGAAACCACATTCCGATTGTCAAACTTAACCAAGAAATTTGAGGGTAATAGTGATGCGCTTCATGATTTCCAATTCCCATCCCGAGAGGAAACCAATGGGTATTGCTATCTTTATTTTCTTCTATTCCCATATGCTCTCCCCAATAGCGCACAGCCCCAATACTTGTCATAAACGCAAATGTTCCTAGAACAAACCAAATTGAAGGTTGCACCATGTAAATTGTGCACACTGCCACACAAAAAGACCATAAAACATAATACCAATTAACCGTTGGTTGATGCGGATGCGCCTGTTTTTCTTTTTCCGTGCGTGTCGCCAACATGTAAAAATTCAGGACAAAAGGTAAGGATTGCAAAAAAGCATACAACAAGCGATGCTCATCGAACAGCTTCTTTTTGTTACTTGCCCAAAGTGGATCAAGTGGTGTATTTGTGTGAGCATGGTGTAAGAGGTGATACTTTCTAAACATCTCTGTGTACAAGGGCAAGATGATCAATCCGGAACACGTGTTCATTATAAATCGATCTAATGGCTTTGTCGATAACGATTGATGCGCACCATCATGCATGGTAATTACAAAAAAAGCATGCGCAAAAAGTCCTGAGAGAACGATTGACCAATAATGCCCTTTATCAAACAATCCCATTGACCAATAAATTCCAAGATACAAACCTCCTGCAACAATCAGTGTTACAATTGCTAAAACAAGAGGATATTTGCGCAAAAAAGCATCTATCTTCAATTCACGAGCAAATACTTCAGAGGCTTTCATTCTGCTTTATTTCAAGGTCGATTAATTTCAAAATTCGTAGTGCATTTTTCAAAATTCGTTGCGCAAATTTAATTTCAATAACCACATTTGCTGCAACATAGAATGTGCAACGCGTAAAAATGAACTCCAGAATAGTATGTCGATAAGCATTCAACCATTCGTGATGACTGACTTCCTGCTTTTCATTTGCTATTTCATAATGAAGGTGTAAAAAACCGACTAAATTGGCATCCGTAAAATTATCCGCAACAAACGATAAAAATTCAATCACATCACGTTGAGGATAATGTTGAACGACCAATTCCCAATCATAAATAATTGGACGATTCATCGTATCTACTTGCTGAAGAGCAACATTTCTTGGGTTAAAATCATTATGAACGACCGTTTTCCATACAGTTTCATCCACTTTTGAATTCACTAAATCGTCAAATAATTCAACAAATTTTACATCAAATACGTCCGAATAATCTTCATCTACTAAGTGAGCCAAGTGTCGATACAAAGGGTTGGACATATTCCAATCAAACGTGGGAATAGTTGACATGAATTCACTATCATTTCTGGCACTTTCATGAATTGAAGCAATTGCACGAAGAGCAGAATTCACGGCTTCAAGTGTCCAAATTTCTGGAGTGTTTTCAGTATCTAGAAAAATCCCATGTTGTTTTGACAAATCTTCAATGCACAGCATATAGATTTCGCGATGTTCATCGGTATAAACACCAAATATTCTTGGAACATTCGGATTCTTTTGCGCACTGAGCCAACGATATACAGTTAACTCTTTTACGTGGCAATTAGAATATTCTAAATGTTCTCTATGTTGAACGATCAACTGAGCTAATTGAGAATTTACTGAAGCAGACACAAGTTGTAAGCCCTTCAATACTTCTGCATCGGTTGGTTTATTCTTCAGAAGAGCCTGTACTGTTTCAGTTGCGAATATTAATTCCACAGGAATAAAACCTGTAAATTTCTTATTGACGCGCTTTGCCAATAAGGTTAAAATCCCCTTTTCTGTTTCTAGTTCTGAAAATTTTACATTTTCCAGTGCCTCTACATTCGTAAAATTCAACACTTTTCGAATAAAATCTGAAGTAACTTCAGCCCGAGTAAGCCAGTTCACAGGTTTATTTCGTCCTAACTTCTCGTGTGCTTTTGCAAACTCTCCGCTCACAATTGCAGCATAGGTTGAAATTTCAAGTGACAAAGCAAAACCTGCAATCATCCGTGCAAATCGTTCAATTTTTCCGGAACCTTGACATTTCATTAATTTTAAGGCATCTTGACGATCATCCAAATGTGTTCCTCCACCAATGGTCCCAATTACAAGACTTGAAAGTGTTAAACTTAAGCGCAATCCTTTTTCAGATTTTTCCAAATTCAGTTGTGCCATTGAAGATTCATGAATGGATGCCAAATCTTGACCTGTCGCGACAAAAATAGCGGCGATGGCATTTGCCACATTGATATTAAAAGCCAACATACCAAGTTCTTTCGCACGAGAACTGGATGGCCCATAACATTTCAATATGGCATCAGAACTCGTTCTCAATATTCGATTAATTACCTTTTCCTCTAAGTCACACGATGCAATAACTTTACATCCTCTTCCTTCACTGATTAAAAATTCTGATACCTTTTTATCCGACGAGCCATTTCCTTCGATGATGACGTCAAGAATTTCAAACGTTGTTTCAGTTGGAAAGCACTCTTTAATCCACATGATTCCGTGCCACGTACATGTAGTTGTCATATTCTGTCCAGAAGCATCTCCAGTCGTGTATACAAATCCAACATGAACTTCTGTATTGCGCACAGTGATATCCAAATCAATCAATTTGGCATGATTCGAATAGGATTCAACGACTTCTCGAATGCGTCCTGAATTAGTTAAAATCCATTGAGCCAAACTCAACGCAACTTCTTTTGTTTGAAGGAAAAATAAAGGTACACGCACCATTCGTTGATGCAGGAACTCTGACGTGAATCCGCCAGACAAGGAAATTGCTTTAGCTCCTCTATTCATACTTGCGACCAACGCACCTTCTAAGGTTCCGGCAGGAGCATACACATTTTCAAGTTGACCGTCCTCATGCAACATTGTCAACGGACCAACTAAGCCTATTGGAATTTCTACAGAACCAATTAGTGATTCAATATTGTGCTGAATTTCATTATAATCAATGGAGTTGGACCATAAGTGAGGCAATTCGAATCCTTCAAATTTCAAATGATTTATTCGATCTTGAATGGACTTTTGCGTCAATAAGCCTCTTCCAGCTACCGTGTTATAAATAAAAGGTCCCAATAATTTTTTTAACTAAGGTAGTCAAATATTCAAAAACCGAATCTTGCGGTAGATACTTTTCGTTCAACTATTTCAACTTTTCTTGAACAGTTATAAAAGACCTGATACATGAATGCAATTTTGATAGTTCTTCGTTACTAATGCAATATGGCGGATTGATGAAAATAATATTCCCCAATGGTCGCAACAGTATTCCATTATCCAAAAAATGCGCGTAGGCTTGATCTCGAATATCCGAAAAATAGGATGATTCACCTGATGTTTTCAATTCAATCGCCAAAATTGTTCCCAAAAAGCGTACATTTTCCACAGCCGTTGAATCAATCGAAAGCGCAAATGCTTCGTTTGCATCTGCAATGCGTTTTACATTCTCCCAAGTTGATTGCTGTTCAAACAGATCTAAACTCGCACATGCTGCCGCGCAAGACAATGGGTTTCCGGTAAAGGAATGTCCGTGCAACAACGCTTTGGATTTTTCCTCTGACA
>JBDKHH010000288.1:0-7944 GCA_039797785.1 Bacteroidota bacterium
GGTGCCAACGCTGGTTTCGAACCAGATTGAATTTCAGCGATGCGTTTGTTTGCTTTGTCAATCAAGCCTTGTAACACTTGATTTGTATTGTCCATTCCTTTATCAATCATGATTTGGATACGACTCTTCGCAATTTCCAATGATTGAATCAAGGTTTCATTTTCAGAAATATTGATGGATGCTTTCGCTTTCATTTCAGCTGTCCAGTCTGTGAATGTAAATGCTTGATCAGCCGTTAACGTTCCGATATGCACTTCAATTACGCGTCCTTGGAAAACGTTTTCACCACCAAATTTCTGTAACATTTGCGCTTGCGTTGCATGAACAACATCACGAAAATCCATGTAGCTTTTCATTTCACCTTTGAATGTCACTTTTACAGATTCTGGAATCGGCATTGAAGCTTCACCTGTTGCTAATGCTAATGCTACAGTTCCAGAATCGGCACCGAATGCAACACCTTTCGACATACGTGTGTGCGAGTCACCACCAATGATAATTGCCCAGTCGTCGATTGTGATATCATTCAATACTTTGTGAATAACGTCTGTCATTGAGTGGTAAACGCCTTTCGGGTCACGCGCTGTGATTAATCCAAACTCATTCATGAATTTCATCAATTTCGGGATGTTTGCTTGCGCTTTTTTGTCCCAAACAGATGCCGTGTGACATCCAGACTGATATGCTCCGTCAACAATTGGAGAAATAACCGTTGCAGCCATTGATTCCAATTCTTGCGCTGTCATCAAACCAGTTGTATCTTGCGAACCAACGATGTTTACGGTAACGCGAACATCCGATCCAGCGTGCAATACTTTTCCTGGCGTGTTTCCAACAGCATTGCGGTTGAAGATTTTCTCAACAGCTGTTAATCCTTGTCCGTCATTTGAAATTTCTTTCGAAGGAGCAAATACCGTTGGAATATTAATTCCTAATACTTTACAAGCGAAGGTTTGAATTTTTTTACCGAAAACGATTGCATATGAACCACCCGCTTTAATGAATTCCATTTTTTGCGGAGTCAATGCTTTCGAGATATCGATTAATTCTTGATCGCCGTTGTATAATTTTTTCGTTTTTGTATTGATTGTAAGAACTGTTCCTGTTGCAACTGAATACGCATGCTCTAAAACAGGCTCATTGTTTTCATCACGAACAACATTTCCTTCAGCATCTGTTTTCTTCACCCAGTTTTTCAAGTCAAGACCGATACCACCCGTTACATCAACTGTTGTTAAGAAAATTGGAGAGATTCCGTTTGTTCCACCAACTATTGGCGCGATGTTCACAAAAGGAACGTAAGGACTCGCTTGTTTTCCTGTCCAAAGAGCAACGTTGTTTACTCCTGACATACGTGAAGAACCAACACCCATTGTACCTTTTTCAGCAATTAACATCACGCTTTTATCAGGATGTTGCGCATTCAATGCAGTAATTTCTGCTTGCGCTTCTGGTGTAATCATACATTTTCCATGCAACTCACGATCTGAACGCGAGTGTGCTTGGTTTCCTGGAGATAATAAATCCGTAGAAATATCACCTTCACCAGCAATGAATGTTACCACTTTAATTTCTTCAGGAACATCTGGCAATTTTGTAAAGAACTCCGCTTTTGAATAGCTTTCTAAAATATCTTTTGCTACTGCGTTACCAGCTTCGTATGCTACTTTCAAACGATCTGCGTCTGCATCATATAAATAGACTTGTGTTTTCAATACTTCAGCTGCACGTGTTGCAACGTCTGCATTGTCGCTCAAGACCAAATCCAATAAAACTCCAATTGAAGGTCCACCTTTCATATGCGACAATAACTCAAGCGCAAAAGCAGGTGTAATTTCAGCTACGTTTTCTTCACCAAGAATAATTTGTTTCAAGAAATGCGCTTTTGCACCAGCTGCTGGAGTTGTACCAGGCAACGTGTTATAAATAAAGAACTTTAATGAATCTGCTCTATAAGCATTGTTCACGTCTTTAATTTGCGCGATCAGATCATTCACAATTTCTGCACTGTCAATTGGCTTTGGGTGAAGTCCTTGTCCTTTTCTTTCTTCGATTTCTTTAATGTATTCTTGATAATGATTCATAAATAGATATTTTACTATTAATCGGGTAGTTAACTAACGCTTGTTTGTCGAACTGGTATAAAAAACGTGAAAGCGGTTGAAACAACACATTTTCAGGCTTTAAGTACGTAAAAAGTTCGATGCGCGAATTTAGTTAATTTGAATGGAAAAACGCAATGAATTGGGCAAGATAATCTTCAGAAAATGTGAAAAAATGGAGAAATGAGTTGCATTGGACATAAATTCAAACCCTAGGAAGGATATTTTCACAAAATCACGTCACGAAAAAAATCGTATGATCAAGCAATTGGGTGACATCCTTTAAAAAGCGTATTTTTGTAGCTCCAAAAGTGAAAGTGCGTACAAATCAGCGTTTAAATTGAACAAATTGAGAATCTTAAGCACACTTTTTTATCAACTTTAAGAATTTATTCCTACCTTCGCCCCCCGCTAAGTATGACTTAGTCGGAAATTAGTATAAATAACAAATAAGTTTAATTATGAATTCTTACGAAACTGTTTTCATTTTAACTCCCGTTTTGTCTGATGATCAGGCAAAGGAAGCAGTGCAGAAATTCGAAGGCGAAATTGCGTCATTGGGTGGAAAAGTAAAGCACTCTGAGAGTTGGGGCCTAAAAAAATTGGCTTACCCAATCCAAAAAAAATCAACTGGATTTTATTTCCTAGTTGAATTCGAAGCTAATGGTAGCTCTGTTGCAGATTTAGAATTGTCTATGAAACGTGATGAGCGTGTAATGCGATTCTTAACTGTGAAAATGGAGAAAGATCATTTAGCATGGGCTGAAAGACGTCGCACTAAAATGGGCGAAAAGAAAGTTGCACCAGCAGCAGAGGCTTAATCATTAACACTTAAAACGTAAAAAAATGTCACAAAACGATATTCGCTATTTGACGCCGATTAACATCGAAATCAGAAAAGATAAATATTGCCGTTTCAAGAAAAGCGGAATTAAATTCATTGACTACAAGGATGCAAATTTCTTATTGAAATTGATCAACGAGCAAGGAAAAATTCTTCCTCGTCGCATTACAGGAACTTCTGCGAAATACCAGAAGAAAGTGAACAAAGCAATTAAACGTGCTCGTCACATTGCTGTTCTTCCTTACGTAGCAGATATGATGAAATAAGTCGATTGTTAAACAGGATAAATTTTAAAAAATGGAAGTAATTCTTAAGAAAAACGTAGACAAACTTGGATACGCGAATGAGGTGGTTACGGTAAAACCTGGTTACGGTCGTAACTTTTTAATCCCTCAAGGATATGGTGTTTTAGCAACAGCTTCTGCAAAGAAAGCGCATGCTGAGATCATGAAACAAAAAGCGCACAAAGAATCAAAAATGTTGGCTGAAGCGCAAGAAATTGCAACTAAATTAGAGGCACTTACAGTTACTATCGCTACTAAAGCTGGTGAGAACGGTAAAATCTTTGGTTCAGTTAACACAGTTCAACTTTCTGAAGCGTTGAAAAAAGCTGGTTTCGATATCGATCGTAAATCACTTAAAATTAAAGAAGAGCCAATTAAAGAAGTTGGTACTTTCGAAGCTGAGGCAAACCTTCACAAAGGTGTTAAACCAGTTTTCAAATTTGAAGTTATTGGAGAATAATCCAAACGACTATAAATTTAAAAAGCCGATTCGTTTGAATCGGCTTTTTTTATGCTTAATCTTTTATCTCATTAATATCCATCCGAATAATTAATCTCTTCACCGTTTAACTTATAGTAAATCGGATAATTATATCCTTCTTCATCGTATTGATAAATCACTTTTGTAAAATTAAACCCAACTCCCAACGGATCGCCTTCCGCATGTTTTCCTTTTTTATTGAAGATTTCAATTACACTCACATCGTATTCACTTGCATAACTATAAACAATACGATGCGCACCTTGCACTGAATTCATTTTCTTTCCTTTTTTATTCAAATAACGTGTTTCCAACAAATTACCATTTTCACTATAGCTGTTCACCACTTGATAAACTCCGTCAAAGTTCACTATTGGTTTGTACTCAGAATTTCTCCATTGACTCTTAATTAATTGTCCATTTTTGTATTCAGACAAATAACTAGCAATGCCTGAAACATCCGACCAACGCTCGCCCTTTTCGTTAAAATATGCCTCTTCAATTATCAATCCATCGCTGTTATACACATATTTCACAGTTGCATAATTCATTGATTTATTTAATAAATTTCCATCAGCGGCATAACGATCTATTTGTGAAACCAAGCCATTCGCATTATACGATGTGCGATAAATCGAAATCATACCTTCATCAATCGTCCTATTTCCCTCTTCATCGTAATAAGCGGATTCTATTTCATATTGATCTTCATTGAATTTATATCGAATTTCAGCATAGGACACATCACCAAACACTGCGTTCGTTAACTTCAAATCTGTATCTAAAAAAGATATTTTTTCTAGGATTCCGTTTTCATCGTAGGCGAATGTTTTGCGGAAATACCATCCAGGACACACGGTAGGTGTTTTATCATCATACGCAAAATATGAAATCGAAACGAGTGTATAACCATCCTCCTGATAAAGAACACGCGCGTTTAGTCCGTCATAAGAATCACTTAATTGTTCTTGACCTAAATAAACATCATTTAATGCATACACTTGATATATGTCGTATCCATACTCATCGCGCGAGTACACATATTTATGTGCGCCTGAATTATCCTCTAAAGGTTTATTTTCTTGATCGAAATAGGTCATTGTAATTGTATTTTCACCATCGTAGGCTGTACAAACAATATAGGTTCCATCAACATTTCGGATTGCTTTTCGTTCAGTATCGAACGTATACTCTTTTATAGTTCTTCCTAATTTATCCTGCTGAATAAACTTTCCCGCATAACCACTTCCTCCACTGATCAATTCTCCTTTTGAATTGTAATTGGTGGTAGTCACTGAACCTGTTGCGTAATCATACTCAGATTTTATTTCATGAACATCAAAACGATCAACGCCAGCTTGCCCATTGTCCATAAAATAACGGGTAGAAAGCGTATTGCCATAGTTGTCGTTCACCATTATTGTTTCACATGGATAAATAAATGTTTCATAAACATCTTCATCAATATATTCAGTCACAGCGTAATTCGTGCGCTTATTATCTACATCAAACAGCACGAGTCCAGACAAATACCCATTCTTATCATATGAATGCTTTGTATATGCACATTGGTCAAATGAAATAATCAAATTCCCTTCTGCATCATAACTTTTTCGACTTATAAAATTCCCATTTGCATCGTAGTCATACGCGTTGTGCTCATCAGTCAAACCACCTTCATATACAAGTTCATCTTTAAAATGGATAATTTCATCAGTAATCAAACCATTTTTATTCAATTTCAATTCTAACTGGCGAGCGTTTTGATACAGATTATTGAATGGAAAATCACCTTCTGGCTCAATCGAAACAAGCTGATCTCCCTTGTATGTATACTTCACAGTCCCAACATATCTAGTAATCAATTCCTCGTCATAATTCGTTTCAATTGAGCGAATTGTACGACCTTTTGCATCTAAAATATACTCAACCGTTTCGTCTGATTGAACCAATGAACCATCCCAAGAAACATAATAATCCCGAATTGTAAAAGAAGAATCCGAGTATTCAAAACCAATTTTATGCGAGTTTAAAAAATCACTAAACACACGTTCTCCCGTGTATGCTTTGCAAGATTCAATGGTTATCAGCTCTCCATATTTTGAATAGTTGAATCTTAAATGATTAACTTCCAAGGTATCTTTTTCTTCCAAAGGATATACTCCAACAAAATTACCATATACTGTTTGATAGGCTTTTCGGAAGTATTTACTTGATTGACCAACAGAGGAGAAAGCGCACAAAAACGCCAGCAAAAAGAATAGTGATTTCATCGTTTAAATTTTTATTAAATATAATTTTAATTCAAGCAATCGGCAAGAAATTCTTGAAATAAGTTAGGAATATGCATCTTTGCAACATGAAGGTTTTAAGTGTAATTTTTGTAGGGGTCTCATTGTTGTTTTTTGCAGGCTGTTCTGATCAAAATGGAACGGAATCAATCAAGGATAATAAAGCTAAAAATGAAATTGACTATGCTAAAACGATAGAGATTTTTGAAGATTCAATTGGATGTAAAGTCCACATTTACAATCCCGACACTAAAAAAACTGTACGATTATATTTGGCTAAAACGAATAAAAACACACCTGAGCATTACCAATTTATTCAAACACCCATTCGGTCGATTATTACTTTAAGTGGAACCCAAATTGGCATGTTATCCGAACTCAATTCATTGGATTTAATTGTTGGGGTTTCTAGTAAAAACTACATTTACAATCCTGTTGTTCTTAAAAACATCGAAGCAAATAAGATCAAAGACTTTGGAGATGAAACACTAATTTCATTTGAACAGATTATCGAATCAAAAGCGCAACTATTGATGTACAGCGGTTTTAGTAGTGATTTTCCTCATGCTGAACAACTGGCGAAAGCGGGCGTTATTTGCATTCCTGATTATGATTGGAAGGAGCAACATCCTCTTGGAAAAGCCGAATGGATCAAGTTTTTTGGCTATTTAGTTGGGAAAGAAAAATTAGCAAAAACCTACTTTGAAGATTGTACAAAAGCATACAATGAACTTAAAAAAAGTGTAGCGAATACTTCAACAAAACCAACTGTCTTTAGCGGGAATTTAACAGGCACAAGTTGGTTCACACCGGCGGGTGAAAGTTATTATGCCATGCTTTTAAGCGATGCGGGTGCGAATTATGTGTATGCCAAAACAAAAGGAGTTGGAAGTTTAGACCTTAGTTTCGAAAAAGTGTTAAATGAAAATAGATCTACCGAATTTTGGGTAAATCCAGGAATTTCTTCCTTGCAATCCATTTTGAAAAACAATGGAAAAATGGATTATTTCGAAGCGGTGAAAAACAACAAAGTCTACTGTTATTCCCCGAATATGAATAAATACTGGGAAATGAGCGCCATTCAACCACATTATGTTCTTTCCGATTTGATTCGAATTTTACATCCTGAAAAATCAAAAGCAAAACATTCTTATTTTTACGAGAACATTGGTCGCTAAATGAATAAACGAACACAGCTTTTCTTTCTTTTGCTAATTGTCACTTTGATTACAAGCTTTGTGGGCCATTTATTTGCTGGGCAAGTGAAAATTACTTTCAGCGATTATTGGAATGCGGTATTTCACTTAGACGAATCGAATACCAATCATTTAATCGTTCGTGAATTTAGATTTCCGAGAGCTGTAATTGCCATAATCGCTGGAGCTGGACTCTCAGTCGCTGGGATGTTTATGCAAACCTTGTTCAACAATCCACTTGCGGGTCCTTATGTTTTAGGAATTAACAGTGGATCGAGCTTGTTTGTGGCTTTTTCAATGATGACTGGTCTTAGTTTTTTACAAAGCGATATTGGAATCATTTCAAGTGCTCTGCTTGGCGCACTAATTTTTGGTTTTATCATTTTGTTTTTCTCTTTTTTTACGCGTCACCATGTTACCTTGCTTCTTGTTGGATTAATGCTCGGTAGTTTCACTGGAGCTATAATTTCTGTCTTGCAAACCATGAGTTCAGCTCAAGAATTGAAAGCATTTACCATTTGGACCATGGGTTCTTTACAACATGTTCAATTCGATCAATTGCCCTTGGTAATTCTCTTTTTTGCTCTTGGAACTATTGGAAGTTTATTCCTCATCAAACCAATGAATGTGCTTGTCTTGGGTGAAAAATCAACAGAACTACTCGGTTTAAATATTCAATCGGTTCGTGTTTTCACGATTATCATCACTGCGCTTTTTACGGGAGTTGTAACCGCATTTTGTGGTCC
>JBDKHH010000289.1:0-6414 GCA_039797785.1 Bacteroidota bacterium
CCTTGGGCGGTGAAGATTGTTGACTGAGATGATACATTGAGGTCGCTGAGGCTCTCGAAGTGCCGAAATGCTCTCGAAGTCAACATTTACAAATCAATCAATTTAACAGAAGTTGCCCCAAGCGCAATTTTCGTTTTCGCCCATTCTTTGTTGAATCGATCGATAACGATCTTTGCATTCTCACGTGATAAATAGGTTCCAGCATATACATTCACTTCGTCTTTCAACTTGTTTAGAATGGTTGCTGTGCGCATCACACTCAATATGTCGTTTTTCGACAATTTGTATTTTGCCATCAATGATAGCAAGGCAGCATCTGAAATTTCAAGGTTCGAAGCGACAGGATCTGTATACGAATTCACTTCTAATTTGATCTCACGGTCTAAATGCACAAACAACTCGGAACGACGCAAACGCAAATAGGTAGAATCATTTCGATTGGTTGGGTAGGAGCGAAGTTCAACCGGATTGTTGCATTTCACTGTTCTACAACCATTCCATTCACCAATTCCTTGTCCGCGAGCAATGATAGAAAACGGCACTTTTTTGTCCACCATACCTTCAAAGAATTGCAAAAGCGCGACACTGTCTTTCGCTGTGAACAATTTACGATCTAAATTATATGCATCTGAAGCAAAAACATCTTGCAATTCAACTTGAATACGAGCGTTGTAATTTGGTTCAGCATCGGCCATGTGAATGTGCAACATCACTTCATCTGCTTGATCTGATAAACACGATTCAGGAATGGCAATCAAACGTACTTCGAAAGCCTCTTTTTTGGCTGAAGCAGGAAATTGGAATTCTTGTGTCAACATGTCAAAGGTTGTAGAATCTTGGAATGTGTAAATTCCATCCTTTTCTGTGTAAGAAGCCCATTTGTAGCCCATCATCGATTTGAATAAATCCAAACGTTGTTGGTATTTAGCCATCAGGTCAATTGCTTCTTGTTTTTGTTGCTCCAATTCCTTTATCTTTTTCGCATACCCTTCAAATTCATTGTATAAGTCAACTATTGATTGCTGTTTTTTACGACGATCTTTTTTGTTGGAATCAGTTGTTGGTTGGTAATCCACCGGTCCGCCACCATAAGGCGTTTTTCGTGCTTTTTTCTTCGCTTTTTTAACTGCTTTTGGCGCTTTGTTACTTGTGGTAATTGTAGAATTGGTCATATCAGTATAACCGTGTTCACTCTTTTCAATTTCCAATTCTGTTTCGTCTTTTTTCTTTTTGTTGTATTCAATCCAATAGTCAAAACCACGCTTACCGTAGATCATTTCATGCAATTTTGCAATCTTATTAAATTCTAAATCAGCAATAATTGAATAAAATGTTGTTCCTTCTGAAAAAGAAGAATCTGGCGAAAGAAAACGCGTGTCTCCAGCTCCAAATAAATGATAACTTAAACCATTTCGCTCAACTACGACCGTTGTTTGTTTTTTCGAATTGTATCCCCAAACGTCAAAATGCAAATTCGTAATACGATTGTTCCCAACGGTCTCAAAATCATTGATGGTATACAATGCAGATTCGATTGTTTGTTCTTTCTTCGGAACAGGAGTCGACAATTTTAATTGATACGGAAATAAGCCTATTGCTTTCGGTAAACCTTTGTTCCATCGACCTTTTTCGTCTTTTTCACGTTCTTCTAACAAGCCTGAAGTTGCACTTCCATCACCTGCTGCCACAAGCACATTTTCAAAGACTAGGGCTTCACCGCCAAGCGCATTGTATATCTCTTGTGTTCGTTTTTCAACGTATTGATTAATGGCAGTATTAATTGCATTGAGTGTCACTAAACGATCATTGGCATCCAAAAAACGCAAGGTTTCTATAAAAGCAGTGCGATCATCCAACGATAAACTCGGGTTGATAACTGAAATGACTTTTGGATGAGGTTCAACTGATTCGCCCTTTTCTTTTAAAGCATTTGGAGGAAGAACCGCAATCAGCATTTTTTCAAACTCCGCATATTTTGCTTGATACGGTTCGAGCTCTTTCTCACTTCCTCGTTTTGCAAGTAAGACTTTGTTCAATTCCCAAATGGCCATTTTGTTGGCTGCTTCAGCAATAATTCCTTTCGGAGATTTAGCAATTTCTTCTTTTCGAATCACCAACGATTCAGGATTGTTGATGATGACAATTTCTACAGAATCGTAATTAATTTCCTTGTTGTAGAAACGTATATCAGGACCTTGATAATCAAAATAGCGTCCAATAGAATTGTCTAGTATCGGACTTTTTTTAACGATGTGAAACAAATACGCACGTTCTTCAGGTGTCAATCCTTCGTTCAATTGAGCGAAGTTTAGAAAAGGGAACAGGAGAAAGAGAATGTAAATGTGTTTCATTTCGTTTTGTTTATTGCTTGGCAGCGGATCGACTGCTCAATAACTTATTTTCGCGTTAAAGGTAACATGCCTAGAGCAAATTTTTTTCATTTGGGCAAAAAAAAACGTCCCGCACAAACGGGACGCTTCCTTTAAAATTTTGTTTTATTATTTGATAACAACTGTTTGTGTTGATTCAACACCGTTGTTTGTCAATCCTACTAAGTAGATTCCTTTGTTCAATGAACTTAAGTCGATTGTTGTTCCGTTTGTTAAAGAAGTAACAGTGTAAACCGCGCGTCCTGTTTGATCAAAAATCGTTGCAGTAGCATCAGCCGCGAAATCTCCTTCAAATGTTACAATTCCTTCAGAAGGATTTGGGTATACAGAGAATGTATTCGCTGCTTCATCTTGAATACCTAAGTTAGCATTAGGTGCAACAGAAGAAACAACATTTGTTTGTGACATTAATGCAGCTCCACCACCAGATTGAGCAATTGAAACAACTGTGTGAATGAAAACTGGTAGTGAGTTGTTTGCTAAATCATAATATTCATATTGCGTGCGAACGAACTCAATATCCATTACTCCAATAATGTTAACTTGTGTGAAAACAGTATCAACAATTTTGTAACGAATAACATTGCTCAAAGATGTTGAATTTGGTAATAACAATGTTCCTTGTCCATCGATTGATGCATATGCAACACCCGTTGCTGCAGGAGTTTGAGGGAATCCGTTGAAATCAAATGCAAGTGAACCAGAGAAGTTATCTGTAAAGTAATCACCGTAAGCAAATGGATATTGAATTGTTGTTTCATTATCAACATCGAATGTTGCTAAAACTGTTCCGAAAGCTGGTTCTTCATAAACAAATCCTTGTGATGAACGCTCTGAAGTATTAGAAGTGAAGTAATTCGAAATAGCACCTTGAATGCTCATTACTTTAGTTGACGTTGGGAAAGACGAAGCAAAAGATGTAGTTGTTGCGTCTAAAATTTCAATCACACGTGTTTCCATGTTCATTCCAACAATGTTTGAATAATCCCAAGTAACACCAGTACCTGTAATGTTTGGATAGGCATCTGTCAACGTATCCAATAAATACATCGTTTGAGTTGCTCCAATCGCAGGCTCATTCGTTAAATCTAATTGTTGTGCTTGAGTAGCAGCTGAAAATAGTAGGGCAGTGAAGAGTAATTGTTTTTTCATCGTTTTTTAATTTTTTTTCAAACTTAATTAAACCAAATGAATCATCGAACTGTTTCCTATTAAACGGCAAAAAAATCATTTAAGTGGACTTCTATGCAATCATTTGTCTGACCCTAGAACGTTCACCTTCTAAAAATGGTTGGTTGGTTCAGGTAAATTATCTCATTTAGTTTGTTTTCCTTTTTATTCATCAATTGAGCGCGTCAGATTTTTTTTCTATTTTTAGCCCTCACTAGTAATGAAAATAGGAAAAGAATGGGTTTCAATGATTTATTTCGCAAAAAGACAGTACAAGATATCATGCAACAAGTGGAGGCTGGACAAGCTGACGGTTCTCATGGTTCACTTGGAAAACATCTGAAAGTTCGCGATTTAGCAGCCTTTGGTATTGCCGCAATTATTGGAGCTGGAATTTTCAGTACCATCGGTGAAGCAAGTTCGCAAGGTGGACCAGCAGTTATTTTCTTGTTCTTATTTACCGCAATTGCGTGTGGATTCGCAGCGTTCGCGTATGCCGAATTCGCTTCGATGGTTCCTGTTTCTGGTAGTGCGTATACCTATTCGTATGTCGCATTTGGTGAAATCATCGCTTGGATTATCGGTTGGGCTTTGATCATGGAGTATGCCATTGGAAACATCACAGTCGCCATTTCCTGGAGTGATTATTTCACGGGAATGCTGGAAGGATTGAACATCAATTTACCACAATGGATTCAAACAGACTATTTAACTGCTTCGAACGGATATGAAAAAGCAATGGCTTTAACGCAAGGTGGAAAACCCTTTGCTTCATTGGATGGTGGTTTGCAAGCAGCACACGCAGCATGGACAACTTCTCCAACAATCGGTGGTTTTCACTTGATTTTTGATTTACCTGCGCTGTTCATTATTGTGCTAATTACATGGTTAGTTTACCGTGGAATGAAAGAAAGTCGCAATGCCTCAAATGCCATGGTAATTGTCAAATTGGCGATTATTCTCTTGGTGATTGCGGTTGGAATTTTCTATGTGGATACTAAAAATTGGAGTCCGTTTGCACCAAATGGAGTAGGAGGAATCTTGAAAGGAGTTTCAGCCGTTTTCTTTGCCTACATTGGTTTTGATGCCATTTCAACTACGGCGGAAGAATGTGAAAATCCACAGCGCGATTTACCGAGAGGAATGATGTGGGCCATAATTATTTGTACTGTTTTATACATTATCATTGCGCTTATTCTTACTGGAATTGTTTCCTACAAAGACTTGGCGGTCGGCGATCCATTGGCATTTGTATTTGAGAAAATCAATTTGAAATGGATGTCAGGAATCATTGCAGTGAGTGCTGTTGTCGCCATGGCTTCGGTATTGTTGGTATTCCAAATGGGGCAACCACGTATTTGGATGAGTATGAGTCGTGATGGTTTGTTACCAAAGAAATTCTCACGCATTCACCCGAAATTCAAAACACCTTCGTATGCAACAGTTGTTGTAGGTTTTGTTGTTGCTGTTCCTGCCTTGTTCATGAACTTGACAATGGTTACTGATTTATGTTCAATTGGAACGTTGTTCGCTTTTGTATTGGTATGTGGAGGTGTCTTGGTATTGCAAAACAAACCAGATATTCCACGTGGAAAATTCAGAACGCCTTACGTGAATGGAAAATATGTGATGCCAGTGTTATTGGTAGGAACGATCGTTTTATTGTTCTCTTCATACAAAACAGAAACAATGGCCTTCTTGCAAAATGACAAAGAAATGAAGTCGAAAGAAGAAATCATTGACGAATTAGCGCCGAAACAAACACTTGAATTGAAAACGAATTTGGAAGCATCGAATCCAAAGGAAATGAAAGAAGTGGGTGGAGACATCACAGCGTATTACGAAAAGGCAGAATTCAAGGATTTCTCTGCGGATGTAATTGCAGTTGGATTCAATAAAACTGAATTGTACAAGCATGGATTTAATCATTTCGCACATAAGATTCCTACTTGGATTTTCATCTTGTTCACGATCTTCATTACGTTTGCTTCAATTGCGAAGAATCTTTCGTTGATTCCATTGTTAGGCTTGTTGTCGTGTTTGTACATGATGAGTCAGATCCAATTATCAAACTGGTTGTATTTCATGGGTTGGTTGGTGTTAGGCTTGGTGATTTACTTTGGGTATAGTCGTCGCAACTCGAAGCTCAATGCCGTAACTGAGTAGAGTAAGGTTTTTTAACGCAAAGTCGCAAAGCACGCAAAGTGAGATTCACACACTCAAAAAAACAAACCACATAGATCCATAGGTGTTGATAGATGCGCTTGGTGTTGAGATCTCATAAGTTGGAGAATTTACTAAGTAAATTCAACTATGTTTTCTTAAGTGGGCTTTGAGTATGGCCTTAAACTATGTTCCTATGTGGTTAAATTTTAAATTATTCTCCGCGCACTGTACGGGAACCGATTTAAATGTGTGTCATTCTTTTTTTACCACAGAGGCACAGAGCTTATGATTGATAGTCATAAGTCATACACTCAGTTCAGCGCAAATCTGCGAGATCTGCGGGAACGAATTTAAATGTGCATGATTCTTTTTTTACCACAGAGGCACAGAGTTAATGATTGATAGTCATAAGTAATACACTTAGTTCAGCGTAAATCTGCGAGATCTGCGGGAAGCGATTTAAATGTGTAACTTTTTTTAACGCAAAGTCGCAAAGCCCGCAAAGGTTCGCTGAGTTTTTACTGTTCGGACTAAGATAATTCTCCGCGCTCTCTGCATCCTCATTCCCCTCTGCGTTGAAAAATCAATCTGCGTTTAAAAAACAACTTTCATCTTTGTTCTTGACGCTTTTTTCTCTACTTTTGCACCTTAAAATCGAAATAAAATGTTTGAAAATCTTACCGATAAG
>JBDKHH010000290.1:0-3644 GCA_039797785.1 Bacteroidota bacterium
TTGCGTCTGCTGATGCTGTTGATTGAGCGTAAGTGTTAGAGAATCCGATTACCACTACTGCTGCTGCTAAAATTGTACTTAACTTTTTCATAATTCTAATTTTTAAATTGTTTTTAAATAAATTGTTTTTTAATTGTTTAATGTTGCTATTGAACTTTCAAACCAAATGCCAAAGCGTGCCAAGAAAACGTAAACACCAGTAAAATCAATGGTTTCAGCAGCGTGCCAAAAAATGGCACATCAAAGAAACTCTTCGAAAACGAAGGAATGGTATTCGGTAATGAGGACGTAAAAGATTGAAAATTGATGAGTGAGAATTGATGATTCGTGAAAGAGGGAAATTCGCGAATTTGCAAATTAGCAAATTCGCAATATTACGAATGAGAATGTATTTATACCTTCTTGTAGGGACGTCGATTTATCGCGTCCGTTTTTTTAAAGGATTTTAGGACGTCGCTGTTCCTGAGTTTATCAAAAGATCGCGTCCCGTAAATCAATAAGGAAAGTGGGGCCGTAATCGCAAAATTCTAAACTTTTAGAAAACTAGATATTTAGTCTTTTAGATTATATGTATTGATTTAGTTTGAGAATAACAAAAACCAAAAGCAAAAAAAAAGGAACCCCGAAGGATTCCTTTTCATATCTAGAGAAATTTAATTCTAGTATCTGTAGTGCTCAGCTTTGAATGGTCCTTCAACTGCAACACCGATATAATCAGCTTGATCTTTTGAAAGAACTTCTAACTCAACTCCAATTTTTGCTAAATGCAAACGCGCTACTTTCTCATCCAAGTGTTTTGGAAGCATGTAAACGTCATTTCCATAGTTCGCGCTGTTTTGCCATAATTCCAATTGAGCCAATGTTTGGTTCGTGAATGAATTTGACATTACGAATGATGGGTGACCTGTTGCACAACCTAAGTTTACCAAACGACCTTCAGCTAAAACGATGATGTCATTTCCTTTGATTGTATACATATCAACTTGTGGTTTGATTGTATTTTTTGTTGAACCATAGTTTGAGTTCAACCAAGCCATATCGATTTCGTTATCGAAGTGTCCAATGTTACAAACAATCGCTTTATCTTTCATCGCTTCAAAGTGACGTCCAACAACGATATCTTTGTTTCCAGTTGTCGTAACGATGATATCACCTAATCCGATAACTGTATCCAATTTCTTCACTTCGAATCCGTCCATTGCCGCTTGTAAAGCACAAATTGGATCAATTTCAGTAACGATAACACGCGCACCTGCACCTTTCAATGAAGCAGCTGAACCTTTACCAACATCTCCGTATCCACAAACAACAGCAACTTTACCAGCCATCATGATATCTGTAGCACGACGAATTGAATCAACTAAAGACTCTTTACATCCGTATTTGTTATCAAATTTAGATTTTGTAACTGAGTCATTCACGTTAATCGCAGGCATTACCAACGTTCCGTTTTTCACGCGCTCATATAAACGGTGAACTCCAGTTGTTGTTTCTTCAGAAAGTCCTTTGATATCTTTTGTTAATTCTGGGAAACGATCAAACACCATATTTGTTAAATCACCACCATCATCCAAAATCATATTTAATGGTTGTCCACCTTCGAAAGCGAAAATTGTTTGCTCAATACACCAGTCAAACTCTTCTTCGTTCATACCTTTCCAAGCATAAACTGGAATTCCTGCAGCAGCAATTGCAGCAGCAGCATGATCTTGTGTTGAGAAAATGTTACAAGAAGACCAAGTCACTTCTGCTCCAAGATCAATCAATGTTTCAATTAACACTGCTGTTTGGATTGTCATGTGTAAACAACCAGCGATGCGCGCACCTGCCAATGGTTTTTTACCAGCGAATTCCTCGCGTAATGACATTAATCCTGGCATTTCAGCTTCAGCCAATGTAATTTCTTTGCGTCCCCACTCAGCAAGACTAATGTCTTTTACTTTGTACGCTAATTTTTCTGTTGTATTACTCATATTACTTATTGATTCCTATTTTAAGTGTGCAAATTTACGAAACTACTTTGTTATATAAAAATTTGAATGATTTGAATGATTTTCAAATAATCGAATTATCAAATCTTTGAATCACAATCGTTTTTCAATCATTTCGACAATACAGTCAATAAATCGTGGATGATCATTGGAACTTGGCACCAATTGCACCTTTTCACCACCATGTTCTTCAAAAATCTCTTGGTATTCACCACCAATTTCAATAATTGTTTCTAAACAATCAGCCACAAACGCTGGACTAAACACCAACAATTTCTTTGCGCCTTTCTTGCCCCATTCTTCAACCACTTTGTCTGAGAATGGTGTCAACCATTTCTTATCCAAACGTGATTGAAAACAAACAGTGTATTTATCTTCTGGAATGTTCAGTTTCGCAGCAATTAATCGTGTTGTAGCATAACTCGTTGCTTTGTAACAAAACTTATTCTTATCATTTACCTCCAACTCACACGGTTGATCTGTACATAAATCTGTTCCTTCATATACTTTATCAACTTGACGTTCAGGTAATCCGTGGTAGGAAAACAATACATGATCATATTCTTCCCAATTAAAGGCTTTTGCTCTATCAACAATTGAATCAATATACCCTTCATGATCCCAAAACTGACTTACAATTTTCACTTCTGGAATTACCCACCATTTGCGAATAATGTCCATTGCTTTTTCGATAGCAGAACCACTCGAAGCACTTGCATATTGAGGGAACAATGGAATAATAATGATTTGATCATAATTCGCTTGATGCATTTTTTCAAGAACAACATCCATACTTGGATTTTGATAACGCATTGCCATTTCAACCGTCACGTCAGAATCATTAAAACGCTCTTGAACTAACTTTACTACATTTTCAGTATGTGTCATCAAAGGCGAAACACCTTTTCCGAATTCCCATAATTCTTTATAAATCTTTGCTGATTTCGGTGCTCTAAAAGGAACAATAATCCCGTTGACTAAAAGTTTTCTCGCCAACCATGGAATATCAATTACGCGTGGGTCATTTAAAAACTCACTTAAATAACGTCTAACATCACTTGTGCTCGGGCTATCTGGAGTTCCTAATTGAATTAAAAGTACGCCTGTTTTCATATTAATCTGTTCTTTTCAAAAAGTGTTGAAAGAATAACATTCCCCAACATCAATTGTTTTAATTCGAATAAAATAATTTTTGCTGCCATCCTTCCGCTTGATCTTCGCGCAACAAATCCAACTTCAATAAAAAGCGAATTGTTTTATCAAAGGCCAATGGATACTCAATTCCTTCGTAATTCCAATCTGTTTCTATTAACCAATTTTGAACTTGACCAGAACGCAAATTGTAGCGCCAAGAAATTACTTCAACTGTGTTTTCGTCTTTTTTAACTTCTAAAGCTTTATGATTCACAATTTCACACATCTTTTTTAGAAGATCTGCATGAGATTCCAATACCTCATCCCTAACTGCAATAACAAAACATGGCCAAGGAGTGACAACTTCATCAATGTATCTGCATTTTCCTTGTTCGGTGAAGGGGAATGTTGTGTATTTCTCCCACAAGAATCCTTGTGCTTCGTTATGTTCCAAAGCCCACAAACCGCCGTAAATATCACCGACAACATTGAATTTTAATTCATCTGGATTCCATCCTT
>JBDKHH010000291.1:0-6254 GCA_039797785.1 Bacteroidota bacterium
GTGATGATGAAGCAGCTATTCGTGAATTGTTTACACCGGCAATTTTAGATTACTTTGAAAAGCACAGGGAATACAAAATGGAAGTGAATGATCAGTTCATTTTAATCTTCAAAGAACAACGCATTTTAAGTGTTCAAGAAATCAATGAGCTTATTGATTTTAGTACTTCTTTATTGAAATTATTTGCTGCTAATTTGAAAAAATGATGAATCGATTTTGGAGTTTGGGAATTGTACTTTTAATAAGTGCAATTTCCTTTTCCCAAAAGATTATTTCCCCACAAACACATGGGTGGATAATGTATACGGGGAATCATAAAATCACTGAACGCTGGGGAATTCACACAGAATATCAATGGCGCCGTGCAGATGTTTTCAATGATTGGCAACAATCACTTTTGCGACTTGGTGTGGATTATTACACGAAACAAAATACGCAAATGACGCTTGGTTATGGTTGGATTCGTTCGTATCAATATGGAGACCAGCCGATTGCTCACGCAAACAATGAACACCGAATTTGGGAAACGTATTACATGAAGAACAAAATCGGTCGAGTTGATGTTCAGCATCGTTATCGTTTGGAGCAACGTTTCATAGAAAATTGGGTGAAGAATCCGGTTGGTTTGTTTGATAAGGATGGATTTTTGTTTCGTCAGCGTGTGCGTTACCGTTTCTTAGTAACAGTGCCACTTTCCAGAAAAGAACTGAAGGATAACACTTTGTTTTTAGCGGTTTACGATGAACCATTTTTAGGTTTCGGAAAAGGAATTGGTAAAAATATCTTGGATCAAAATCGTTTGTATGGAGCGATTGGATGGCGTTTCAATAAAAACGTAAATGTTCAATTAGGTTATCTCAATCAATACATTGTGAAAACGGATGGAATTAAATCTGAACGCAATCATACTTTGCAAATTGGAGTAACGTATAACTTAGATTTTACAAAACAATAAGGTCTATTGTTTGAATTGGTGAAGTCGGGTCGTTTATTCGGTCCGACTTTTCCTTTTTTAGACGGTTAACCTTTCGACTTTTCTACCTATTTTTGCAACAAAATAAATAAGAATGACAGAAGATATTAAAGCAGTAAGTTACTGCGTTGGAATGAGCATTGCAGGAAGTTTGATGCAACAAGATTTAGACGGTATTTCACCAGAAGTTTTAGCTGAAGCGATTGCTGATGCATTTGCAGGTAAAGAACCATTGTACACTCCAGAAATGGCGAACACAATTATTCAAAACTATTTGCAATCTGCTGGTGAAGCTAAATTTGGACAAAACAAAGAAGCGGGTGAAGCATTTTTGAATGAGAACAAATTGAAAACAGGAATCCATACAACTGAATCTGGTTTACAATATGAAATCTTGACAGAAGGAAATGGAAACAAACCTGCAGCAACAGATTCTGTTACGGTACATTACCACGGAACATTAATCGATGGAACTGTGTTTGATAGTTCAGTGATGCGCGGTCAACCTGCAACGTTTGGTGTTCACCAAGTAATTCCAGGATGGACAGAAGCATTGCAATTAATGAATACAGGTGCAAAATTCCGTTTATACATTCCTCAAGAATTGGCGTATGGAGCACATCCACATCCAGGTGGACCAATTAAACCATACAGTGCATTGATTTTTGACGTTGAACTTTTAGAAATTGCTTAATGAAAAAATTACTTTTCTTATTTTTCATTCCCTTGCTTTTCGTAAGCTGTGGAGATGATGCAGCCAAAGAAGATGGCGAAGTTGTTGACTTAAAAACGGAGAAAGATCGACTTTCATACGTTTTAGGTGCAATGAATGCTAAAACGATTGTTGGTACTCCTGATCCAAATATCGCACGACTTGACATGGAGTTGGTAGCAAAAGGATTCTCTGAAAACTTGAGTGATTCCAGTCCTGACGGATGTGAAGAATCATTGAAAAAGTTGTTTGGTCCAAATTTCCAAGACTTCAATGAAGCGTATGCAAAAGAAGGTGCTGAATGTTTAGGCCGTTTGACTGGATATACGTTTTACCGCGACTTGGTTAAAATGAATGGTAAAAGTCACATCGATATGAAAATGGCTGTAATTGGATTCCGCCACGGATTATTGAAAAAAGACACCTTGGTTTCTGATAAAGAAAAACAAGAAATCGTTCAAAAATTCATTAGTGAATTAACCAAAGAAAGTGGAGATAAGGTTATTGCCGAAGCGAAACAACACCCAGGAGCACAAGTGTTCAATAACAACATTGTGATCGAAGTGCTAAAAGATGGAAAAGGCGGAAGTCCAACTCCAACGGATGATGTGAAAATTGAATACATTTTAATGAACGCGATGGGTGATACCATGCAAAGTTCATACGAAATGAAGAAAATGACTGGCTCAACTGAAAGTGTTGCTTTACAATTGAAAGGTGGAGTTATTCCAGGATGGACATTTGCCTTACCAAAGATGAAAAAAGGTGGAAAATATAAATTATATGTTCCATGGAAATTAGCGTATGGTGCGGAAGGAATGTACAATCCACAAACACAACGTATGGATATTCAACCGTACGAAACATTAGTGTTTATTATCGATTTAATTGATTACGCTCCAAATGGAGTATTCGTTAAACCTCAACCGGCAATGCCACAAGGTCAAGGATTTTAATTAGATAGAACATTTTATAGTAAAAGAAAAGCGCCATTCAGATTAGTTGAATGGCGCTTTTTTTGTTCAATGTGAAAATTAATATTCTTCTTCTGGAGCAACTTCTTCTGGTTCAATTTCTTCGGTTGGATCTCCATTGTCCTTATCAGGTCGATCCAATGGGAAAAAGAAGGATATGCGATAAATTAACGGAAGGTATTTTTGAATTTGTCCTGTTTGAGGATTTTTTATGGTCATAAAATACGACGTTCGAAATGGGCTATTTGCATGATTTATGACATCATAATACAAACCAGCATTTACACGAACGATGTGGTTAAATTCTTTTGAAAAACCTCCGCATAAAAATAAGGTTGGAACCCAATTGGTACTTGGTGCAACGACGGTATAATTCACAGGACTTTTCAACATTTCAAATTCAGCTCCACCATACAATACGTTTTTAAATCGCCCGTGAACGAAAATTCCACCACCCCAAATCGAATAACTGAATTTTTGTGTACTGAAACTACTCCACGTTTTTTGCCATCTAAATGAAGGACCAAGGATCAAATTTTCATTTAATCGAAAACCGAATTTCGGTCCCAAACCAAATGCTCCACCTTGATTTGAAGCGGATACAAAACCATCGATTCCAATTTCATAACCCTCGATTGCTTTAGTTTGCGCATTGACAGATAGATTGAGTGCAATTAAGGCTAAAGTAATGTACTTTTTCATGAACTTTATTTTGAAGTTTAAAGTTAGTTATTTTTTCAAAAGTTACTTTCATTATCGTCACAAGCAACGTATCTTTGCACAAAAATTAAAGAGCATGCAGTTATTAGATGGAAGAGAAACAGCAGAGCAAATTCGCAAGGAATTAGCTGAAGCAGTGCAAGAACGCAAAAAAGCGGGTAAAAAAATTCCTCATCTAGCTGCAATTTTGGTCGGAAACGATGGTGGATCTTTAACCTATGTTGGTGCGAAAGTAAAAGCCTGTGATCAAATTGGTTTTGAAAGTACCTTGATTCGTTACGATGATTCTGTTCCTGAAGAAATCTTGTTGGCGAAAGTAAAATCCTTAAACGAAGATAAAAGTATCGATGGTTTTATCGTGCAATTGCCATTACCTGCTCATATTGATGAATTGAAAATCACCCAAGCAATTGATCCTAAAAAAGATGTGGATGGATTTCATCCAGTGAATTTGGGAAATATGGTCTTGAATTTACCGGGTTTTTTACCTGCTACACCAGCTGGAATCGTTGAGTTATTGAAACGTAACAACATCGTTACAGAAGGAAAAAAATGTGTCATCATTGGACGCAGTAACATTGTTGGTACACCTTTGAGCATCATGCTTGGTCGTAATTCCAATCCAGGAAATTGTACAGTAACTCTTGCTCACAGTCGCACCCAAAATCTTAAAGAAATTTGTCAAACAGCAGATATTCTTATTGCTGCAATCGGACAACCTGATTTTGTTACAGCAGATATGGTAAAAGAAGGCGCTGTAATCATTGATGTTGGAACAACACGCGTTGAAGATAAATCACGTGCACGTGGTTGGAGATTGAAAGGTGATGTGAAATTTGACGAAGTTGCTGAAAAATGCTCATTTATCACGCCAGTTCCAGGTGGAGTAGGCCCAATGACAATTGCATCTTTAATGATCAATACATTAAAGGCAATGGAATTGAAAGGGAAATAATTCCTAAAGACGTTCTAAAGGAGTTTTAACACCTTCTACCAACGAATAACAAGCTAGCTTATCCTTGAAAACCGAGGATTTGAAAATTGATTTATTCAACAACATTCGAACGCATTCTTGAATTCCTTCAACAATAGACGGATGTGGATGAATCAATTCGGATAATACTTCAATTGGCATGTTCAACTTGATCAATAATCCAACTGCTTGAATCGCTGTAGATGCATGTTCGCCGACAGCACGCATGCCTAGAATTCTCATTTCATTGTCGTTTGTAACAATAATTTTAAAGAATCCTTGCGTTTTACGCATCGCTATAGCGCGTGTCATTACGGAAAAATCAACTTTTACCACTTTTACAGGAATGTGTTGAGCGACACATTGTTGCTCATTCAATCCAACAGCTGCAACCTCTGGATGCAAGAACATAATCGTACAAATGTTGTCGTAGCTCAAACGTTCAGCCTTACCGCCAAACATTTTTTCAACTGCATGACGCGCTTCGATTTCTCCCATGTTCACTAAGGCAATTCGACCAGAAACATCACCAACAGCATAAATATTCGGAACGTTTGTACGTGTATCATCATCGCCAATGTGCACACCACGCGCTGACATTTGAACACCAGCATTTTCCAATCCAAGGTGTTCAACGTTTGGAATGCGTCCAATCGATAACAAGGCTTTTTCTACGCGAATAACTTCGCGACGACCATCTGGATACGAAAGTTCATATTCAACTTCTCCATCAATCGTTTCCATGCGTTCCAATGTCGCATTTGAATGAATGACAACACCTTTATTAACCAAGTTTCCAGCAACTAGTTTTGAAATATCTTCATCTTCAAAAGGTAAAATACGCTCTTGTCGATCGATGATATATACTTTTGTTTTACCAAAATTAGAGAAGATCGTTGCGTATTCACAACCAATTACTCCCGCTCCAACGATGACTAAACTTTTTGGATAATCTTCAATCGAATCAATCCCGTCACTCGTTAAAATCGTCTTCTCATCCACTAAAATATTCCCAACTTTTCTCGGGCGACTTCCTGCAGCTAAAATGATGTTTTCACCCCAAATCGTTTTGTCTTCACCTTCATGGTGAATATTGACTTCGTGTGTATTTAACAAACTACCTGTTCCACGCTCGTAATGCAATAATTTTTGCATTGTTTCAGTTTGCAAGAGTTTGATGTGACATGAATATTGGAATTTACGTTCAAAGATGGCTTCGGCAAGTGTTTTCTTAACCTCGTTCCACGATATTTCATAAGGTGTTCTACCGTCAGAAACAATCGTATCATTGATACTCGAAACTTTGTGGGCAATTTCCCATAAGGTTTTTGATGAAAGTGCACCGTTGTAAACACCGGCTCCACCAACTTTGTCTTTTTCAATTAAACAAACGCGTTTACCAAAATCAATTGCGCGCATTGCTGCCGCATAACCCGCTGGTCCACCACCAATAACTATTAAGTCAAATTTGTCCATGTTTTCATTAAATTCGCAAGTAAATTTAGAAATATAAGCCAATTCACAAAGCATTAATCGTATTAAGTTGAAAGCAGAGTATAAACAATCAATCGAAAAATCCTTAGCGGAGAAGGAAGTAATAAAAAAGACCTTTCAAAAGCTGAAACAAAAGAAGCCTAAAGAATTAGACGCTGCTTTTCATTCTTTACACGATAAAGCATTCCAAAAAATCGATTGTTTAGCATGTGCGAATTGCTGTAAAACGACAAGTCCAATCTTTAGAGATGTTGATATTAAGCGTATTGCAAAATATTTACGGATGAAGGAGCAGAATTTTATTCAACAATATTTACGCATGGATGAAGAGAATGATTATGTTTTGCAACAATCTCCATGTTCGTTTTTAGGGGCTGATAATAAATGTGATATCTACGAATTCAGGCC
>JBDKHH010000292.1:0-5061 GCA_039797785.1 Bacteroidota bacterium
CGTTTTCTTCTCACCAATTTGAAGTAAGTAATTACCTCTAGCGAGTTTCGATAAATCCAATTGTGTTGTTGTTCCGGTTAAGGATCCTTCAAGCACTTTTCTGCCTTGAGGATCGAAAAGAATGTAATTATTCTTGTTTACAGTACTGGAAGAAATGGTCAATTGATCTGTTGCCGGGTTTGGATAAACGTTCAAATTCTGCACCAATTCATTATCATTTAATCCCAGCCAAGATGGACTGTTTGGAGTCAATAATGTATGTAATGCCATATTATCCGCAACCCATAAATTACCCAATGTGTCAATCTCCAAACCAAGAAAATTTGAAAAATCGATAGGCGAATTTGATGCGTCGAAAACATTGGTCCATGTGCTTCCTTCTAATTTCGCAATCGCAAACGGGACATCATTTACATCGCCAAAAACAGCCCATAAACTATCAAAATGATCGAATTCAATTTCGAGAACATTTGGAGAAGGCATGTTCGTTGTATTGTTTGGAGTAATTGTGTCGAGAACATCATAGTTGAAAGCGAACATCAATCCTTTGGTTGTACCCACATAAATTGAGTCTGTAAAGCGTTGGAATCTCATTGTATTCAAGGGTGCCATTAAATACTGAGAATCAGTCCACAACATTACATTAGAATACGCAACATTATGTCCTAAAACACCATTGTTTGAGTACAAATATGAGTTTTTGGCCAGAATATCACTTGCTGAATAGTACGTGTCTGTCACATTACCGTCAACATACTTAAGTAATGTCCCCATCCTCGAAATATACACCGTATCGGCATTCGATGTAATTGTCGATATATTTGTCTCGGAAAAAATTTGAGAACTTGAAAAGGAATTGAAATTTAAAAGTCCTACTGTCTTTATCATATAAAATAAACTGTCTGGAGTAAATGCAAACATTAAATCATCACCAGTCCAAAGTGTACCTAAATCCAAATAATCGAACATTTGAATATTTCCAGAGTTTTGAATTAAAGCCACTTTGTTATCATTGACCAACCAGATATCATTTGTATACTGATTAATGGTAAACTGACCCCATGGAACAGTGTTTGAGAACTGTACTTTATTAATTGACTGCCATGTTTGACTAAACCCCAGACTTATGTGGAAAATTAGGATTAGATATGTAATAAGTGCTTTCATCATGAATCATGAATTTACACTAATTCACTGAAAATGCAAAATTAATTGAGTATGAACGTCTTTATCATCTCAGCTTCCAATTCGGAATGAACCGCAAATTCATATTTAGGAAATGCTATAGAGATTTAAAAAATGGGGCTTCGAGAGCAATTCGATAAACTCATCGTATCACCTCAGCCACCATTTTTCTAAACTATTTTCTTACTTCAGCAACAAATTTAACGTTGACTGAGGTTCTCGAAGGCAACACTTATAAAACACAAATGCAACGGTGTATCGTGTGCTGAGACTCTCGAAGCCCACCGCTCACCTTCTCAATCTCCATTTACTTTTGAGTACTGTGCTTCTGAAATCATCCAGCTTTTCAGTTACTCCTTGGTTGGAGAGTTTTTGTAAAAATTTGAAGGTTCCTTTTCCTTGCTTGTAATCCATTTCATCTGGAAAGATTGGAATGATTGCCAACATGTAAATTATTTTCCCTTCTACTTCAATTGGTTCCAATTGTTGTTCTAAAAGCAAGGGATCCGATAAGAAAAAATGGTTTTGACGCATTGTTTCAGACAGTTCTTGCATTTCCTTCCCACATGGAAGCGTGTGTCCAGCTCCAAACCAGGTTTGTTTGTCAACAACGTATTTTGCCAAGCGTTGAATCCAAGGAAAAATCCAATTCATGCGCGGATTCTCCAAATCTTCCCATTCCCAATAACTCGGTAAACAAAAATAGATTTCGTTGAATTCACGTCCAGCTACTTTTTCAGGAACAGGCATTTTATAGTCACTCAATCCGTTGGTCATGATAACCGTTACTGGAGTGTTTAATTCCAAATCCAATGCTAACAAGGGCATTTCACCTTCCAAGGTTGGAATTTCTGAAACACGATGTTCACCGAAACGATTGGCTAAAGCTGCCTGAAAAGCTGTCATGAATTCTTATTTTTTCTTCGACCACTCTTCGATCGACTTTTTGTTCATTTCAACGTAATCCGTATTTCCAGCTTTCTCTGCGCTTGCAGATGAAATTTTTGCCGTTTCAATTGCTCCTTTGAAATCTTTCAATTCAGCTTGGATCAACGCTTTTTTGCGATACACATAGAATGGCGTTTCTTCACCTTTCATTGAAATGTATTTATCCATCCAAGCCAATGCTTGTTTCATATCCAATTTCGCATTGTAATAGTAATCAGCTGCTGCGTAATAATCGTTTGCAGTTGGTCCAGCCAATGTTTTATCGATTGACGCTTGCATTTTTGATTTTGTAGGAACTGCAAACGGAACAGAAACACGCGTTTTATCCCAAGAGAAAATCAAATTAGCTGTTGAAGTCGTGATGTTATCAATTCCGATAGTGAATGTTTCAACAACATCTGAAGACATCATAACCGCTGCAGAAAATTTCAATACAACTTTTGCATCATCCCAATTTTCAGGTAAACCCCAATTTGAATAGTCGTTGTAAAAATAAACTTCCCAAGCTTTTTCTGTTGGTTTTGTATACACTGCATACGTTCCTGCTTTCAAGGTGTCTATTCCAAAAACGATTGCATCTGAGCATGTGAATTTCGTGTTTTCATTTGCTCCAGTTCTCCATGTTTCATTCAATGGAACAACATCGCCAAATACAACACGACCACTTTTTGATGGACGATAATATTCAACTTTAATATCTGTTAGACCAATTTTTTGTTCAACTTTTCCTTGAGGACTTAAACGTGGTCCTTGAATTTGAGAAAACCCTAGAACTCCAAATCCTAAGGCAAAAATAACTGATAATGCAACTTTCATGTATTTACTTTTTTAGGTACACAAAAGTAACATAATACTTAGTATTTTGTTCAGAATACTTGTCAAGAAACTTAATCCAAATGGACTAATTTATTATGAAAACATATGGGTTCCGTATGCAGCAGCAATAAAAAATGCGATTAGTGACATTACTAGACCCAAAATTCCCAAAAGATTCTTTTTAATGGCTGGATAAATACACATCAAAAAAGGAACAATTGAAAATATTAGCAAAATGGTTCCTAAATCAACTGGTTTTTCAAACGCATCAAATGCAGCCTGATATTCAGGAATTTCATACAATGGAGTTGATGAGCTGCCAATTGGATTTTCCGCAGAAATACGATCCATATCCTTTTCTGCAATTTCTGCAGCAGGAACAATCACCAACATTAAATACAATCCGAATAAGAGTGCTCCAAGTCCAAGCGCAAAACCGATAAGTGATAGTTTCTTCATAGGTTAATTTTAAACCTAAGTTAATCATTTTGATTTATTTACAAAATTTCGTTTGCTTTTTTTTCTACAAATTAACTGCTGAGAATAGGTGATAGGATTAACTACTACTTGTCCCACAATTTGAGCCCAGTAGAAGGCACTCTTCCTAATAGATTCAAGTGACAGAAACGAGCCTCTAATTTTTCACAATTGATAACGACAAGGCTGTCCAAAACTGACTACTCGACAATAAACACCCTTGTTCGATCATATCATGTATCTCCAATTCTCTATTTTTCGAATAGTTCTTTTCCGTTTTGAAAAAGGTCAATTCATCCGCATTGTTTTTCAAAGCTTCATGAATCGATTCAACCGTAGATAAATCAATTGAACTTTCGGCTTTACGATGGATGGAAATCAACTCAATTTTATCTTCGCACAAATGAAAAACCATACACGTGTCAAGTGAACGAAATTCCAAGTATTCGATTTTTTCATATACCTTTTGTAGAACGGTATCACTGAAAACTTCAACTAATTGAACCGCCTTGTCAACCTCGTTTTTATTCAAGGCTTCCCATTCTTCAGCGTGCACTCCATTAACGATTAAGAAATGTTTGAAATCTTCTTCCAAGTGACTCAATTCTTCGTTCGATAAAATACGGTACTTCATGTGACAAATTTTTCACAAAAATAAAGAAGCTTTGACACAACACCTAATTACCCCGCATGATTCCTACAGAAATCACACAAGGTAAGTTAGGCTCTAACTGTTTAGGACTTTTTCAGCAAGCCCTGTTTAGTTGTCGTTTGGTTAGTAAAAGGTGTAGGAATAATTGGCTGTTGAATAAATGCGTTTTCCATTGGCATTGCTATAAATCGAGATGGTTCCGTTGTCATTATAAATCAATGACGATTTGGAACGTTGTTTTCCTTTTGGCAAATAGCTGTTTTCGATGATTTGCTTTTGATTGTTAAATTTTTGAATGGTTTCATACCTTACTTTTTGATTCTTCTTATAGTTAATGTGATGTGTTTCATTTTTACCATAGGTTGTTTTATGCATCAACAACGAATCTTTTTCCAAGGTTTCACTTAAATAAATGATTGAATCCTTCGTGAAATAATTCTTCACCAAAATGTCTTTTCCTTCTTTAATTTGTCGGAAAAAGAGAATATATGAACCATCACTGCTCTGTTCTTCGTAACGACATACACTTTCCAGAGCTGACTTTTTTGTATCGGAACGAACACCTTCTTGCTTACATTCATAGGTCCAAGTTTTCTTCACTTTTCCATTCACTAAAAATTCCTGGTGTTTTAATTTATTGCGTTCGAAATACTGGTAATTCATTTCATACGTTTTCTTGCGTTTCAAATCATTAATTTGACTTTTTACAATGAATCCCTCTGCATTGTATGTATACAGTTCTTCATGTGTTAACTTACCATTCGTCGTCTGTTGCAAAGAGGTTAGTTTATTTGCTTCGTTGTACGTTCTATTAACAATCTTCACTTGCTTCTTACTCTTCGTTTCAACACGCTTTATCAACGTATCATTGACATATTCGTAATTCGTTTTAGATTTATCTGTTTGGCGCGAAAGTAGTTTTCCTTTTGTGTTGAAGGCTAAGTCATAGGCATACGTTTCTTTTCCTTTTTTATTCAAAACAG
>JBDKHH010000293.1:0-3757 GCA_039797785.1 Bacteroidota bacterium
TTTATGTTGTTTCATTTCAGGGTTTCCATGGAACAAGTCAACTAACTTTCGCGCATAAACGTATCCATTTTCAAAATCTTGGATGTACAAGAAATATCCTACATACGCATTATACATGTGCAAACGCTCCTGAAATGACAAGCTGTTTTCGTCAAAATCCGGAATGTTCTCTTGAAATAAATCTGCAATTTGTGCAATGTCTTCCGGATCTTTACTGAAACCTGTTTGCACATAAAAGGCATTCATTTTTAAGGCCAAATTAGAATAGCCATTTCCATTTCGAATGCTTTCAGTAACGTTATTTGTATAATCAATCAAGGCATTCACACGTTGTTGATTTCCGGATTCAATTGTTTTTGGGATTACTAATTTTTCCAGATCAAGGATTTCCAATAATAAAATCGAGCTGTTATTTTCTATTGCCAACAGTTTAGCTTTATCCAACATTTTCACACATTCTTTATATAAACATTTGTTATACAGAATGCGCGCATAATCTAAATACATGGTCAATTCCAAATGTTCTTCCTTACTCGCATTTAATAAACGTAAACTCTTCAACAGTTGAGAATACAAATGCGCTTTCATGTTCGAAATTTGTGCTGGAACAAAGGATTTTTCTTTGCGAAGAATTGCATCTTCATCATACGTTTCTTGTTTCTCAATCGCATCAAACAAACGCAAAAACTTTTTATCACCAGTCGGATTTATACGCGTTGTATAGATTTTGAAAAAGCGCTTCTCCCCTTTCGATAAGGAATGAATTAATTTAAATAATTGATCACTTTTAACGTTAGACATCGTAATTATAAAACTATCTATTTACTTTATTTGTATACAATAATACGATTTTTATATTCAATATATTTATTTATCTATCGTAGCTTGAATTGATTTTTGTTTTCACGTTAGATTGTGTCCTCTTACATTTGACACATAATTCAATTCCAGTGTTTTTCAGGAATAATTATTTTAGATTTTATTGAGTTCCTTGCTATTACTTCCTTTTTTATTTTAAAGTTTTGGGGAAGTATAAAAATTTTTCAGGTTGATGCAAGAGAATAAAAAAAAAGGGAGCGCTTTAAGCAACGCTCCCTTTGTTTTTTTATTAACCTCAATTCAATTATTAACTGATTGTTTAGATTCGACTCTGGTATGTAAACAAGTCGAAGTATCTTCCTTTTTTCGCAATCAACTCATCGTGTTTACCGCGTTCAACAATTTTCCCTTCTTCAATCACCAAAATTTGATCGGCTTTTTGAATGGTACTCAAGCGGTGCGCAATCACAAATGTTGTTCTGTTTTGCATTAAATCTTGTAAACTGCGTTGAATGAATGATTCACTTTCTGTATCCAAATTCGAAGTTGCTTCATCCAAAATAATCACTTTAGGATTTGCCAACAAAGCGCGTGCAATGGAAATTCGCTGACGTTGTCCACCCGAAAGTTTTACACCACGCTCTCCAATTACTGTATCTAATCCCAATTCAAAGCGATCGGTAAATTCATTGACGTATGCTCCCTGAACAGCTCTTAACAATTCTTCTTCTGTTGCATTTGGTCGTGGGAACAAAATATTTTCACGAATCGTTCCTTCGTATAAGAAATCATCTTGCAAAACAACACCAAGGTGCTTTCTAAAACTACTCAAATTGATTGTTGAAGTGTCAACTCCATCCAAGGTAATCATTCCGCCAGTTGGATTTAAGAATGTCGCCGCCAATCCTGCAATAGTTGATTTTCCAGAACCAGACGAACCAACTAAGGCTGTTACACTTCCTGCAGGTGCAGAAAACGTGATGTCATGCAAGACTTCTTTACTTTCCTCATAACTAAAACGAACATCGTTAAATTCGATATCACCTTTAATCGATTCAATTTCAACGGTACGAACTTCAGGATCATTTTCCTCTGTCATGTTCATCAATTCCTGCGTACGATCCAATCCTGCCATCGCTTCTGTCAATTGGCTTCCGATGTTACTCATTTGCACAATCGGCGCAATCATGAACCCTAAGAACAGTGTAAATGAAATGAAATCTCCGGTAGACATTGTATTTCCCATCATGAAATACCCACCAATCCCCATGATTCCAGCAGATGCTAAACCAAGTAAGAAAGTAGAAGAACTTGTCATGATCGCTGTTGCAGTCAAGGATTTTTTCACGTTTTCAAATAAACGATCTACTCCTTTTTCGAAAATTTTATTCTCTTGCTCTTCAGCATTAAATCCTTTGATGACACGAACACCGTTCATTGTTTCTGTTAAACGACCTGTCACTTCCGCATTGATTTTACCACGATCTCTAAATACTGGACGAATATATGCGAAAGCTTTTAAAGCGATAAATGCAAAAATGATAACCGGCAATAAAACGAATAAAGTCATCCATGCATTGATTTTAATCAAAAAAACCAAAGCAATAATCGAGGTAATTGTTCCACCAATCAATTGCACTAATCCAGTTCCCACAATATTTCGAACACCTTCAACATCCGTCATCACGCGAGAAACTAAGGCTCCCGATTTATTGTTATCAAAAAAACTAATCGGCAACGTCAATAATTTACGCTGCACTTTTGTTCTTAGTACAGAAATTAAACGTTGCGCTTCAACACTCAGTAATTTTGTCAGTGAATACGAACTGACAGCTTGTACTAATAATGACGCACAAACAACCACGATTAAAATCCACAAGGCATGTATGTCGCCTGAAGGAACAACAACATCCAATAAATTTTTACTCGCGTACGGAAGCACCAATCCTGCTAAACTTCGAATGATAATTAGTATTAAACCAATTGATATTATTTTTTTTCTCGGCCAGATAAACTCTTTAAATGCCCATGAAAAGGATACGTTTTTTTTACTCATGCTTCATTTTTGTCTAAAATCTTGCCAAAAGTTACCTAGGTGACAATTCGTCATTAAAAGAAAAAATAGCTCAATTACTTCAAAATGAATAATTTTGCATTCGTAATTGACCACACTACATTTTCTAAATGAAAACAATTTTCGCTTTTACCCTTTGTTTAATTAGCTTCAACTGTGTTTATTCACAATCTATTAAAGCATATTTTAATCAATCTGTCAACAATTCTATTTCCTCTATAACAGATGCAACGAGTTCTGCACATTTGGACGACACGATTGTGGCTATGATTGATTTAAGTAGCAATAATCTTGACATTGCTGTCTGGGACAATGGAAGTACAAAAATTGTCGATGCCATAAATGCAGCACATAATCGCGGAGTCCAGGTTCGGTACATCACCTCATCCAATAGCACGAATACAGCTTTAAGTGGTTTAAATTCTGCTATTCCCGTGTTAGAACGAAATTCAGGTTTGACGAGTAATGTAATGCACAATAAATTTATTGTTTGCGATAATCGTTTTGTACTAAGTGGCTCAATGAATTTTGGAGACGGAAGCATCTTTGATGACTATAACAATATTCTCATAATAGATAATAGCTCTTTAGCAACGGCTTACACAACTGAATTCAATGAAATGTGGGGCTCAACTGGCGCAAATCCAAACAGTGCGAATAGTTTATTTGGTCCTGACAAAACAGACAATACCGTCCATGCCTTTACCATTGGCGGCTCAAGTGTGGAAAGTTATTTTTCACCGACAGATAATACCACTGCACAAATTGTGGATGAAATCAATTCGGCTGATTTCACATTGGACATCGCCATGTTTACATTTATCAATAATGACATTGGAGATGCAGTTATAGCCGCTAAAAATC
>JBDKHH010000294.1:0-2519 GCA_039797785.1 Bacteroidota bacterium
GTAAATGATCGTCGCGTGTTAACGATTCTGTCAACACACAAACGAAAAATTTCAGGAACAGTTGTTGGATCGAGTAAAACGGGTAGTTTAACGTTTATTGAGCCACAAGTAAATATCGAACTGAACAACGAGTTGGAATTATTACTGGACGATGAACGAAAAGAAATTTACCGCATTCTTCAAGCTTTAACAAAAGAAATCGCAGTTTTCCTTCCTTTGATTCAAGCCTATCAATCCATTCTTACACAGTTGGACTTTGTCAATGCAAAAACACGTTTGGCAATTGAATTGGATTGTGTTTTACCGGGAATTGAATCAGAAACACATATTGAAATCATCAATGCGTATCATCCAATCCTTTGGAAGAATAACAAAGCGCTTAAAAAGAAAACCTTGCCGCAATACATTCGCATGGATAAGTTTTCGCGTATGTTAGTTATTTCGGGTCCGAATGCTGGTGGGAAAAGTATTACATTGAAAACCATTGGAATTTTACAACTTATGCTTCAATCAGGCTTGTTGGTTCCCGTGAATTCCAATAGTAAAATGTGCTTCTTTCAACAAATTTTGACGGATATTGGCGATAATCAATCGATTGAAAATGAATTAAGCACTTATTCCTATCGTTTGAAGCGCATGAAACATTTCTTGGAGGTTTCAAACAAGCGAACATTGCTATTATTAGATGAATTTGGAACTGGTTCAGATCCTGATTTAGGAGGCGCTTTAGCGGAAGTATTCTTTGAAGAATTGTACAACCGCAAGAGTTTTGGCGTTATTACAACGCATTATTCCAATATCAAATTAAAAGCAGATCAACTGAAAAATGCGGTCAATGGTTGTATGTTGTTTGACACAGAAACATTGGAACCGCTGTATAAATTCTCGATTGGACAACCAGGAAGTTCGTTCACATTCGAAGTTGCACAAATCAATGGCATTCCGATTCGTTTAATTGAAGAGGCTAAAACGCGATTGGATGAACGAAAAGTGAAAATGGATCGTTTGCTCAGTGAATTACAAAAAGAAAAAACCTATCTCGAACGCTTAAACAAGGAACACATTGAGGCACAAGCTTTAGCACAATCGGCCAAAGAAGATTTCCTTGATCGAAAACAACGTTACGAGGATAAATTACGTGTGCAACAAAGCACAATTGAACGCGATAATAAATACCTAAATGCTGGTAAGAAAATGCTCGGTTTCGTCGATCGTTATGTAACAAAATCACGCAGAAAAGATGCCAATCAAGCGCTTTTAGGTGAAATCACGAAATATCTTGCTGTTGAAAAGGCGAAAATTGAAGACCTAAAACTTTCTGAAAAATTGAAAGCGGAAGCCAATGCAAAACGTCCTAAAAAAATAAAATTCGTTAAGCCAGAAGAAGATCCGTATAAACGCCACAAAATTCAAATCGGATCAACCGTAAAACTCATTTCTACCAAACAAAGTGGAACTGTTGAATCGATGGACGGTGAAAACTTATCCGTTTCCTTTGGATTCATCCGAATGAAAGTTGAAAAGGAAAAACTGATGTGGATCAAATAAATTAGAATCGTGCTGTTAGTCCTGCACTTAAAAGTGGACCACCCAAACCAACTTCTGTGAAAACACCAATGTTTTCAGTAAAATGATAAGAATATCCAGCTGACATTCGATACGCAAGCGGCATTGAAATTGTGCCCAAACGTTTGCTGAAATCAATCAAGTTATCGTCTAAATACAAACGTGCTCTCACTTTGTTAAATCCAATTCCAAGTGTGAAGTACAAATCTGAACGACTTTCAGCTGGCAACACATGGAAATTAGCCAAAATCGTTGTTCTGAAGCGTGGAACTTTCATAACGTAGTGACCAAACGGATCAAATCCACTTAAATCAATGTTCCATTTGTCATCAATTTCTTGAAAAAACGTTGAATCTTCCACTGTAAAATCAATTTGACCATAACGATAGTTCATATCGATACCCAGCGACAACCAATCGAATAATTTATATCCAACTTCGATTCCCATTCCAGGTTTTCCTTGATAATTTACCTTGTCTTGAAATTGATTTGAAAACTTAAACGCCAATTTCAACATCGATGGACCACCGACGTATGTTTGAATGCGAAAAGGTTTATCCGCTTGACCAATTTGAGCAACACTTTTCATCGTAAAAAAAAGTGCAAGAAGGAGAAAGAGATGTTTCATGATTTTCATTTGCTAGACTTAGCGGCTTTCAATTTTTATGCCATAGAAAACTCCCGCCTCAAAAAGACGGGAGCTCCTATTCAATTTGTGTTTATTTAGTTCTCCATCATCTTAATCAAATTCAAGGCAGAACCCGCTTTGAACCATTCGATTTGAGAATCATTGTAGGAATGATTTAACAGAATGCTTTCTTTAGATCCGTTGGCATGAACCAATTCCAACGACAATGGTTTTCCTGGAGCAAAGGCTTCTAAATCAGTAAAATTAAATGTGTCGTCTTCTCTAATTTTATCATAATCATTTTCATTCGCAAACGTTAAACCCA
>JBDKHH010000295.1:0-2701 GCA_039797785.1 Bacteroidota bacterium
TCCAATTAGATGGCAGCGGTTCTGAAAATAGCGGATGTGTTTTCGTCAACCAAAATCCTTTGTTTCGACCACATTCTAGTCGCTGAGCCAATTGACAATACGCAGCAGAAAGATCGCTTAACTTTGTTTCTGCACCACCTAATATCAACGACAAACCATAATGTTTCGCAGGTTTATTCAAGGTTGAAATGCCCAGTTTCTTCAGCTCTTTATGAAAACGTGTTACGCCAAATTCTTTTAACAAATGAACCATTGGCACGTTTAAACTGCGCGACAAAGCTTTGTTCACTGGAATTGCTCCTTCAAAATGTCCAGAAAAATTCTTTGGCGAAAACGACCCAAATTGCGTTGGCACATCTGTTACCAGCATGGAAGGTGTAATATTTCCTTCTTCTAAAGCAGCACAGTATAAAAATGGTTTTAAAATACTTCCAGAACTTCTTGGAGCATCTGCACAGTCGACATACGAAGAAAATTCTTCATCCTCAACCGTTGTGTTTCCAACATACGCCACAACTTCACCCGTTTTCACATCTGTAACAATCACGGCTCCGTTAAAAACCTTATTATCTTTCAATACCAATGAATGAAGTTCCAAGGACCGTTGAACACTCCGCTGAGTTGAAGCCAAAATTGAGCTTTCAATCGTTTGACCTTTTTTGCCAGACAAAATCATTTTCTCCAATAAATGTGGCGCAAGTTGCGGTAAAGGAAGTGGTTTTAGAGGAAGTGGTTCTGTAATTGCCAATTGATATGCTTCGTCTGCGATAAATCCCTCATCGTGCAAATGTGTCAATAAGCGATTTCGTTTTGCTAATAATTTTTCTTGATTTTTACCTGGATAAATTAATCCCGGAGCATTGGGTAAAACCGCTAAAGTTGCAGTTTCGGCCCAACTCAATTGATATGCAGCGCGACCAAAATAACGCCAAGCAGCAGCATCCAAACCAACTACATTGTTACCAAATGGCGCATTTGATGCATACATATTCAAAATCTCATCTTTCGAATAAGACCATTCAATACGCGTTGCTAAGATCATTTCATAGATTTTTTGTCCATATGTTCGCGGCGGATTCTTTTTCATGATGCGCACCAATTGCATGGTAATCGTACTTCCTCCACTTACACGTTTTCCTGTGTGCATATTTTGCCAAAGCGCTCGACCTACTCCTTTTCCACTCACTCCAACGTGCCAATAAAAATCACGATCCTCAAATTCAACGATACAGCGTTTAAACTTCTCTGGAACACTATCGCTTGGTGCAAAACGCCATTGACCGTCATCCGCAATTCTTGCCCCCAATAATTCACCATTGCGATCCAATAAAACCGTAGAAGTTGGATCATTAAAGAGTTGTGCTGGAAGTACCAGAATATACCAACTAAGAAATAAAAGAATGAAAAGAGCAGAATAGAATCTCCTTTTCGCTTTTCGCTTAGCTGTGAAATTCTTCATCAATATATCCACAGGTTGTTTTTTCATCTTCGATCAATATGAATCGAATGTAATTGAATCAATTGGCTCTGTGCGTGTCAAATTATTATTCGTATGTATTTTAATGAAAAGTGTTTTCTATCTTTGATTAAGCATAAAATGATTTGACAAAAAAACTCCTCATAAGCTTTTTAATTCTGCTTCTTTCGACTATCTCAGTCAAAGGACAATTGTACAATTTCCACAACTATTCTGTAGAACATGGAATTGCACAGTCACAAGTTTATGCTTTGCATCAAGATCATCGTGGATTTATTTGGTTTGGTACGCGTGGCGGTGGATTAACACGCTTTGACGGTATCAAATTTAAAACGTATACGGAGAAAGATGGATTAAGCAATAACTATGTTTACGACATCGTTGAAGACAGTCAAAACAACTTATGGATTGCTACTAACAATGGTCTTTCCTATTACAATGGAATAAAATTCAGTAATCATTTACCTTCTACAACAAATGCAATTCAGATTTATAAGATTGCACTTGATCAAAAAAACAATTGTTGGTTGGCTACTTCAAAAGGCCTAATCATGTTTGATGGCAAAGCATTTAAAAACATTTCAAAAGAATTACGCCTACCACAAGATAATGTTAATGCAGTTTTTGTAGATAGCGATGGAACAATTTACTTTGGAGACAGCAAAGGTTTGTACAGTCTAGCATCAAATGGAAAACAGCTGACAAATTACGCCTCAAAAAATCGCTATATGCAAAATGCGATTACTTCCATAAAAAAAGACAAGCAAGGAAATTTATGGATTGGAACCTATGGTGATGGCGCCTATTGTTACGATGGCAAAAAGTTCTTTCGAATTGATTATCATCATGAATTATACAATCAAACAATTCTCGACATTTTCATCGATTCAAAAGAAACGATTTGGTTTGCAACGCTATCGAATGGCGTAATTGCATATCAACCTTCAAGCGCAAGTTTTATCAATTTGAGTGAACGAGAAGGATTGAGCAACAATCATGTGCGTGCTATTCGTCAAGATAATTCTGGTAGTTACTGGTTTGGAACCTCTGGTGGTGGCGTGTGTAATTATTTAGGAAAACAATTTACAACCTATGACAAATCCTCTGGTCTTGGCGGAAGTTTTATTTACAGTATTTATCGCGATAGTCAAAAGCGTTTATGGATTGGTAATTCTCAAAAAGGTCTAAGTTTTTATGCGAACGGAATCTTCAAAAACTACCATG
>JBDKHH010000296.1:0-15405 GCA_039797785.1 Bacteroidota bacterium
CAGCACTTTTAATCGCTTTTTCATAATATTTTGGATGATCCACAAACACCAAATCACCAGGTACTACCACATGAATTTCATTAATTCCAGTTACCATGTGATTGGGATCACCAACAAATTCACACTTGATAAGATCTGCAATTTCTTTTAAGGTATGTGGAGTGTTTAATTTCATCGCGCTTTTTTTTGTAAAATTACAATCAAATGAGTCCATATCTCACTCAAAACACTAGACTTTTCACCTGCAAAGTGTTAATAGCAGATTTGTACTTTTTAAAAGTAAATTCACATTAAAATTGTAGGTTTGTAAAACGATGAAAAAACCAGAAACGAAGAGCGAAAAAGCGATACGCACAACCTATTGGAGCATTGCTGGAAACACTTTCTTAGCAATCACGAAAGGTATTGCTGGAATTTTTGGAAATTCGTATGCCTTAATTGCAGATGCAATTGAATCAACTACTGATATTTTCTCTTCCCTTTTGGTACTTTTCGGATTAAAATACGCAGCAAAACCAGCCGATGAAAATCATCCTTATGGACATGGAAAAGCAGAACCACTCATTACATTTGCTGTCGTTGGTTTTTTGGTTGTTTCTGCAACTATCATTTTTATTGAAAGTATTCACAATATCCAGAAACCGCATAGCATTCCGAAACCATTTACGTTAATTGTCTTAGGAGCGATTATTTTGTTCAAAGAAGCATCCTATCGCTATGTCATTCAGAAAAGTAAGGAAACAAATTCCACTTCATTGAAAGCGGATGCTTGGCATCATCGAAGCGACGCTGTAACTTCATTGATGGCTTTTATAGGAATCAGTATTGCTCTATTTTTCGGTAAAGGATATGAAACGGCAGATGATTGGGCGGCTCTCTTAGCTTCATTATTTATTGTTTACAATGCCTATTTAATTTTTCGTCCAGCGTTAGGTGAAATCATGGATGAACACCTTCACGATGATATTATTGATGAAATTCGCGCTCAATGCACGAAAGTCGAAGGTGTTATTGCAACAGAGAAATGTAAGGTTCGAAAAATGGGAATGCACTATATTGTTGACTTACACGTAATCGTTCAAAAAGACCTAACCGTATTTGAAGGCCATCAAATCGCTCATAATGTGAAAGATGCACTGATGAATGACATTCCAGACATCGCTGACATATTAATTCACATCGAACCGAATTAATTTTCAAAAACTTAATCGTTTGTTTATTTTTTCACAACACGTGATTTGAGGGGCTAGCACCTCAGTATAAACCGTTTTAGTGGAGTATTTTTGTCATGTAGTCGATTTGAGGTGATTTACTTAATCAATCATTATTATAAACACCTCGAGCATATAATTGTTAAGGTTTAGGTTAGGTTTAGGTTAATAAGGATGGTCAGATGGTCATCCTTTTTTTTTGAACCTAAAATGAGGTTAAGTGTAAGTAGTAAAAACTACACGATGAAACATATTTTTATACTGTCTTTTTGGGCAATTTTTGCATTCACAAATTTAGTCCAAGCTCAAACAAAATTCATTTCCTATAAAAGTCATAGCGGTAATAAACGTCATTTGAATACGGCTTTATCGCGGAATCTTTTTTCAATGGGTGAATCAAATTTTGGCATGGCTCCTCAGCGAATGGTTCGGAATTCAAAATTAGACACTGTGATACTTCTTTCTGAAAAGAAGGCAATTATGATTACTAGTGAACATTGTCATTACGAAGATTATGGCGGTGGAGATCGATCTAACGGGATGCTCTGGAGCGCTGGAAAGGATACAGTTTACGACCATCCAGTTTTTAACTCAGGAAAAAGTGTTTCAGAAATTAAACGAACCTTAAAACAAGAGTACTTTTTCGCGAATCCAATTGATTCAGTTGTGTTTCTTGGCTTTGATGGTGAATATTACAAAGAGACTTCCAAAAAAATAAAGGAAAAATCTATACCAAAACAAGTAATTCAACAAAAAGAAAAACACGAAGAAATTCCGAATCCTGAAACACCGAAAAAATCATCTTCACTTTTTATGATTTTTGTGCTTTCAATCTTCTCAGTGATTTGTAACTGTCATTTTTAAAATTCACAAATGAGATTATACTTCAGTATATTTTTAGTCTTAGGAATTCTATTTGTCCCGTTCTCATTTCAATTTTACGCTGTTCAGAATGGCTTAACAGAATTCTTGTTCGGAAACCTTACAACCTGGACTGCAAATCGACTTGGTATCTCATGGGAATTAAATGATTTTTCCTCAGACTCGGTACGTGGAGTTTTATTCTATGCTTGGCTATTGATTTTAAGTCTTCCTATTACTTTTCTATTGAAGAAAAAAGGATATCCATTTTCAGAAAAACTCAATCAAATTGCAACAATTCTTATTACGTATTATTTATCCTGGGTTTTATTAAAATATGGATTCGATAAGCTTTTTAAAGCCCAATTTTACTCCCCAGAACCTAACATTCTCTATTCGAGAGTGGGAGATTTAGATAAAGACATTCTCTTTTGGACGAGTATGGGAAGTTCGTATACCTACTCCATTATTACCGGTGTTTTTGAAATTATTCCAGCCATTCTTTTGTTGTTCAAAAAGACTCAAAATCTTGGGATTTTAATTGCGATTGGAGTCTTTATCAATGTCTTGACTCTAAACATTGGTTTTGACATTTCGGTCAAATTTTTTGTTTGCTTTTTACTCTTGATGAGTGGATATCTTGCCTATCCATTCGCTTCTAATTTGTGGCTATTCCTAAGTAATCAACCCATACAAAATACACCAATACCGAAATCCATACTTGAGAATTTAGCAGTGAAAAGATGGACCAAAACTGTCGTTCTAATTGGAATTTGTTTCGAGGTTCTTTTTCCATTTCTAAAAACCGGAAATTTCAATGATGATACTGCTCCTCGACCTATTTATCACGGCGCCTACCAAGTTGAATCCGTTATTATCGGAACTGATACGCTTTCACCGCAATCGGCGGATCTCAAAAGAGTATTTATTCATCGAGACAATTACCTCATCTTTCAAAACACGGCTGATCAATTTGAGGACTTTTATTTTGAATTGAATGCAACTCATTCGAAAATACGAGTGATAGACTACAATCAAAAAAATCAGAATTTCGATATTTCATACAACCCAAACACACGAATCCTTTACCTCAAAACTGAGCACCAACAGATTAAATGCAAAGCTCTTCCATGGAAAAAAATGGCGCTTTTACAACCCTTGTTTCATTGGACTGTCGATTAATAATTCAATAAATCTGCAAGAGCCGTTTTAACCTTGTCTGCATTCGTTAATAAGGCAGCCTCCAAAGTTGAATTTAAAGGAATTGCTGGAGTGTCAACAGATCCAACTATTGAAACAGGTGCGTCCAATGCTTTAAAATTATCACGTTGAATTCGTCCAGCCAAGCCAAGTGTGAAGGAGGCTTCAGTTGACTCTTCTGTCACCAACATTACCTTTCCATGCGTTTGAGCAACCTCATTTATTTTATCATGATCCAATGGATTCAGGGTGCGTAAATCAACTATCTCAACGCGTCCTTCAAACTCTTTTGTCGCTTCCAATGCCCAATAAACTCCTCTACCATACGTAATTATTACAGCAGATTCACCTTTATCAATTGCAGCTTGATTTGCTTCTTGTACAACGCGCGCTTTTCCAAAAGGAATAATATAATCCTCATCTGGTTCAATCGACATTGCACCTTCCGTTCCTGGAATTTTAGACCAATACAAACCTTTGTGCTCTAACATTACAATTGGATTCGGATCGTAAAAGGCTGCTTTCATCAAACCTTTCAAATCCGCTCCATTCGATGGATAAGCAACCTTAACACCTCTAATATTTGTCAAAACAGACTCCACACTTGATGAATGATAAGGTCCTCCTGAACCATACGCTCCAATTGGAACACGAATCACACAACTAACTGGCCATTTTCCGTTCGATAAGTAATACGAACGAGAAACCTCTGTAAATAATTGATTCAATCCTGGCCAAATGTAATCAGCAAATTGAACTTCAACAAACGGTTTTAAACCAACAGCTGACATTCCAACCGTTGAACCGATAATAAATGCTTCTTGAATTGGCGTGTTAAATACACGATCATCACCAAATGTCTGCGCTAACGTTGCTGCTTCTCTAAAAACACCACCTAAGCGACCTCCAACATCTTGCCCGTATAACAATGCTTCTGGGTGTTTACCCATAATTTCGCGTACAGCAAAAAGAGCAGAATCCACCATCACAGTTTTCTTTTTACCTTTTGGTTCACGTTCACCTTTCTCTTCCGTGACAGGTGTTGGAGCAAAGATAAAGTCAGTAACAGATGCTGGATCTGGATCTTCAGCATTTAAAGCACGGTCATAGTCGGTATCAACCAATTTGCGTGTATCTGCCTCAATATTAATTATATCTGCTTCACCTATTCCATTTTCACGCAATAAATCCTTCAATTTCGGATAAGGATCACGCTTTGCAGCTTCTTCTAAATCATCACGGTACCATTCTTTTCGAACACCAGAAGTATGGTGTCCAAGCAATGGAACTTTTGCATGAATAATGAATGGACGACGTTCTTTACGTACAATTGAGAACACTTCTTCAACTGTATCAAACGACGTTTTAAAATCACTTCCATCAATTGTACGCACTTCGATTCCATTGAATCCTTGCGCATAAAACGTCATATCTTGAGCACGTGTTTCAGCAGCATTTGCTGAAATATCCCAACCATTATCTTGTACTAAATAGACAATTGGAAATTGTTTTAAAGCTGCCATTTGCAAGGCTTCAGAAACTTCACCTTCTGTGCAAGAAGCATCTCCAAGTGAACAAACAACAACAGGATTTTCGCCATTGTAGTCAGCAGCAATCCCAGTTTTTTCTTTGTATTGAATCCCCATTGCAATTCCAGTCGTTGGAATCGCTTGCATCCCTGTTGCAGAACTTTGATGCGGGATTTTGGGCATGTTATCGCGATTCAGAGATGGATGACTGTAATACGTTCTTCCACCTGAAAACGGATCATCTTTTTTAGCAAAAACTTGAAGCATTAATTCATACGGAGTCATTCCAATACTCAATAAAATACTATCATCTCTGTAATATGGAGAAACCCAGTCTTGCGGTTTTAATTGCATTCCAACAGCAATTTGAATGGCTTCATGACCACGAGAAGTCGCATGAACATATTTAGCAGTAATTTCTTTGTTTGCTTCGTACTTTTCTGCCAAAGTTTTGGCTGTACACATCAATTTAAATGCTTCTAAAAAGTTCTCTTTTGACACTTTACTCGCTTTTTTTGTTGTTTTTGTGGCTGTTTCTTCCATTATCTGTATGTCCTAAATGCTCGCGCAAATATACTAAAAACATGAATGTGGAGTATATCGATTTAGTTTCAACTTATGGTTTTAACACCAAAATATTCGAGCATACCCTTTTAATAAAATCAAGGCCAATTTTGAGATCATATTAAACAATATTCTCACTTACGTTAACTGTTCGTTTTAGACATAACACGCTATTCAAAAATTAAATAACTGCTAAATCCCTATTCACTTCATTTTCAATATGAAAAACTGGAATATCCCCTTCCAAAAAGTAAGGAATCATTGATGAAAAAATCAATTGATTATTTCCAATATGGAAAAAATGATCAAGCCCTGGAATCGTTTTAAAAGTAAAGGATTGATAGTATCCTCCAAGCTTCTCACATAAATGTGGAGGAGTAAATGTATCTAATTCACCTGTGAAAATTAGTGGTGTTAATCCAATTTTAACATGTGCTAATGAATCGGTTTGATAATTTAAAATCCGCTTTGTGTTTTGAATAAATTGATTGATCTGAAGTTGATTCAATGACTTTATTCCGCCTTTAATTACCCTTTTCGTTAATTCATGGTTTTTAGGTTTAACACTTAAGTTAGAAATACCTTCTAAAAACGTTTCTGCAAATGAAACGAGATTCTTATTTTCAATTTCAAGTAAACAGGAAAGCATTATGTCCCTCTGTTCATCCGGGATTTCTGTCATTGTTGAGGACAAAACCAATTTATCAACCAATCGACTGTATTTTTTGGAAAATTCAAATGCTATAACCGTCGAATAACTCGTGGAAAAAATATTTACTTTTTGAATGTTTGACACTTGTAAAACCTGAAATAAGCAATCTGCCAAAAAGTCAAATCCGAAAGAATAATCTAATACTTTAGAAATACCGACTCCTGGCAAATCAACCACCAACACATTATTAAATCGTGAAAATTCTTTTACGTAGTTTTTCCAAGATGCCATATCTTGAAGCACACCACCAAGCAAAACAGTTGTAATTTTTGTTTTGTGATGGCATTCTATTAATTCGTAATTTATTAAGTGGTTTTTGTAATAAATGGATTTAATCATGTCAGGCAGTGAGGAAAATTAGTTAGAAAAAGGCATTAATGTAATTAATCTGGAAACTCCATCCTTTTTACAAAAACAGAACTTCCAGATTCCAAAATTAATTTATTACAATAAAATTGACAAGTATCTTTCCAAGCATTGCTTTTCAACATTTGCAACAAGTCGAATAAATTCATCTTTACTTTTATTCACTTGTACACTTTCCAACGCTGTGTAATATGCTTTTCGACTTTCATAATCGCCTTTAATGTTTGCGATTACATAACCCGAGCTAAGTAAAATCAAATTCATTAACAAGCGTGAAGTTCTGCCATTTCCATCAATAAATGGATGAATTGTTACTAGTCGCTCATGCATTTCTGCAGCTAAAACAACTGGATGCAATTGGTTTTTCACTTGTGCATACCACGCAAACAAATCCTCCATTTGTTTTGAAACAAGATAGGGTTGTGGAGGCATGTGAGAACTTCCTTTGATCATCACTTGCACATTTCTATACTTTCCAGCATGTTCCGGCATTATTCCACGTAGAATTAAATTGTGAACAACCAACAATTCTCTTTCATTCATAGAAATAGCGCGTTTCATCAAATCTTTAATGTATTCAATGGCTTCGTTATGATTGACAGCCTCAAGATGCTCGCGCATACTTTTTCCTGAAATGGTCAAGCCTTCATTGATTACTAAATCTGTTTCTTGTAAAGTCAATGTATTTCCTTCAATTCGATTACTTTCAAACGTATATTCTAATTCTAAGGCTTCAGTTATTCTGTAGCTATCCATTTGACGAATATTGTCCAGTTGTGACTTTAACGCATCAATTTCTTCAAGTAAATCATTAATATCTTGAGATAAGGTAATAGTGGATTGCTTTGAATAAGATTCAATTTCTTCTCTTACCAATTGAATGGCATCCGATGCATTTGGATGGTAGTTTAATTCTTGAAGAATTTTTTCCTTCAACCATAAAATGGTCAATTGTTTATCTTGAATTTTTAAAACACTTTCCAAACTCTTAACCTGAACTTCAGTTGGAATTCGCTCTCCACTTTCAAATTTTGAAATCAAGGCTTGATCAACTCCAATTAATTGAGCCAATTCACGGGATTTTAAACCAAGAGCTTTGCGTTGTGTTTTTAATAAAGTTTTCATGACTATTTTATTCTTGTCAAATTTAGTCATAAAAATATATTAAACAAAAAAAAGAGGCAACTTTTCGTTACCTCTTTTCAAATTAATTTCTAGTTTATTTATTATTTTCAATCACATAAGTCAACACTTTTTCCATCAAGTGAACACGATCTTTCCCTGTCACATTGTGTTTATGCATTGGATATGGGAAGAAATCCATTTGAATTCCAAGATCAACAAACTTTTTCACCAAGGCAAAATTGTGTTGCATCACAACCACATCGTCAACGGTACCATGAATCAATAACAAATCTCCTTTCAAATTTCCAGCATGTGTCAACAAACTTGCTTGCTCATACCCTTTTGGATTTTGTTCTGGACGATCCATGTAACGCTCTCCGTACATGATTTCATAATATTTCCAATCCGTCACAGGTCCACCAGCAACACCAACTTGGAACACTCCTGGATTTCTCAACATCAATGATGTCGTCATGAATCCTCCAAACGACCAACCGTGAACAGCTAAACGATTTGCATCAACATAAGGTAAAGATTTCAAATAGTCGACCCCTGTCAATTGATCCTCCATTTCAACAGTTCCTAATTGGCGATGGATTTGTGATTCAAATGCAAAACCTCTTTCACCTGATCCACGACCATCCAATGTATAAACTAAATATCCTTGTTCAGCCATCCAATACATCCATAGATTTGCTCCGTCTAACCATGAATTTGTCACAAGTTGCGCATGTGGACCACCATAAACATATACAAGAACTGGGTATTTTTTTGATGGATCAAAGTTGCTTGGTTTAATCAAACGTGTATACAAAATTGAACCATCTTTTCCTGTTAATGTTGAAATATCCGCAGTTCCAATTGCATAATCAGCTAATTTCTCTTTGCTCTCAATTAAGAATTTAATAGTTTTTCCATTTGCTGCAAAAATCTCTGCTTTATGAGGAACAGTATGGCTAGAAAAAGCATCATAGAAATATTTCCCGCTTGTCGTCAAAGAAAACTCATGCGTACCTTCAGTTTTGGTAACCAATATTTGTTTCGCTGACAAATCAACAGAATAAACCAATGTATTCATTCCATTTGGTCCAGTAGCAGAGAAATAAATCAATTTACCTCCGTTTTTCGTTTCCAAAATGTCTTTTGCAACAAATTTGTTTGAAGTCAACTTTTTAATCAATTTACCATTGAAATCATAGTAATACAAGTTATTAAACCCATCGATTTCAGAAATCCAAATGAAGTTGTTTGACTTTTCACTTGGGAAATATGCTGGATGTTCAGGTTCTACCCATTTGTCATTTGATTCTTCCAACAACGTTTTAACAAAAGCACCTGTTTTAACATCATAGACATTTAACCACATGTGATTTTGATCTCTGTTCACTTCTGCGATCACAACATAATTATTATCTGGCGTAAAAGTGATATTTGTTAAATAGTCATCCGCTGCTCCTTTTGGTGAAATAAAAACAGTTGCTTTTGTAGCCAAATGATAAATTCCAACTTTAGGATTCTCTGATTTTTGTCCTGCCATTGGATATTTAATCGGCATTAATTCTCCTGGTGTTTGATTGATATCAACTAATGGATAATCATGTACATTCGTTTCATCTTTTTGATAAAAAGCTAGGTGCTGTCCATTTGGAGACCAAAATAAACCTCTTGAAATTCCAAACTCACTACGTGCAATTGCTTGACCGGAAACGATGTTTTTATCTGAATTTGATGTAACAATCAGTTTCAAACCTTCCAATGTGTGAATGAAAACATTATTTTCAATAGTATACGCCACGTTTTCTGTTGCGTTTGAAAACAAGGTCGCACCAACTTCACCATCAATCGTGTGAAGCATTTTACCAACTCCAGTTGATGTGTTATACAAATAATAATGTACTCCATCATTCAAGTAAAACTCGTTCTCATTTTTCCATTGCAATCCAAAGAAACTAGTCATCTCGCTTTTACAAGCTGTATTAAACGCTTGAATTGTAAGCAACTCACGATCTTCTTTCGTTATTGCAGATGACTTGTATACTGTTTGATAGTTCTTGCTGAAAAAAGAATAAGCATCTGTATTTGGAATCCATTGAAAACCATATAAGCGATCAGGACCAAACGATCGGTACTGATTCGACACAGCGTCTTTTAACGTTAACTCTTTCTTCTGAGCAAAAGTTCCACTCGTTAATACAAGTGCTCCAATAAGTAAAATGTGTTTAAACATATCGTGTTATTTAACTAAAAAGTGACTTTCTAGCGTGTGATTAATTTCGTTTTATTAATTTATTAAAATAGTGTTCAACCGGTTTTCCTGCCTCAAAACAATCCAACAACAATTGATCTAATTTCGGATCCAACACTGTTTCAGCATCAAATTGCGCGTAAAAATACCATTGTTTATTAAAAATCAAGGGCTCTTTCTCTGCTGCTTCTTTCAATTCTTTTGGTATTACTTTATTTTTTTCTCCTAAAATCGTTCCAAATACTTTTTTGAATCTCGGATTTGAATACGCTTCTTGAAAACCTTTCAAATCATTTGCGATTCCTTCACGAACTGTCAATAAATCGTCTTTATCGATTTCATAAATCCCTCCATAAACACGCACATGCTCAGGACCAAACTCAAAATAAACACCATTTACAGCCTTGCTTTTCTTTCCTTCAGGAGCAACAACTGCTGAAACATTCATTTTGTAAGGTGTTTTATCTTTTGAAAATCGGATATCGCGATTGATTCGAAAAATACAATCCTTTGCCTCCAAATCCTTAAAACTTGCATCGGTTTTAGCAATTTCTTTGATCATGTGTTCCACAAAATCCTTAAAAGGTTCTTTAACAGATTTTTCATAACGTTTGCGATTCAAATCAAACCAATCTTTGTGATTGTTCGGAGCCAATTCAATGAAAAACTGTAAAAAATCAGGGGTAAAAAATGCCATGGTATTTTAATTTATTCAAATGTAAGAGATTTTGAAGAATCGTTGCTATGCTTTTTTTGAAAACTTCTCATTCCCAAATATTCAGTAACTTTACCAAAAATTAGTAAAGATGAAACACGTATCCTTCGCAAGTATTGAAACTGCAATTAAGAAAGTTGACAATTTAGACGACGATGGTTTAGAGCAATTATCAGAAAAATATGCTCTAGCACAGCAAACATTATTGAGCTATGTTATGTCAGCTGCAATCGAATATCAAAACGAAAAATTAGAAGGTTTACTAATCTATTATTATTGTCTTATTTCTGAATGTTTTGATACTGAAGGATTAAAAATTAGACTCGTAACAGAAGAAGATATTGATGCTTTCGAAGAACCATACTTCGACATGTTGGATGCATATTTTGAAAATGACGACGACGAAGTATTGGAAGATTTCTGTGATCAACCTGAATTAACACAATTCATGGCCATGGAAATTTCAACAGAAGATGAAGATGGAACGACATTGGATGACGAAACAGCAACACAATTATTTATTGTAACCTTAGCAATGATTACATTGTTAAATCGTGCAATCGAAGCATAATCGCTTTCTCAACATATTACAACCATGAAATCGCCTGAAGAAATTGTCGGAATCATGCTTGAAAAAGACGCCTTTAGCAAGTGGATGAATTTAACGGTTCATTCACTTGGTTTAGGATTCTGTGAACTATCCACAACTGTTCATGCCGAAATGCTAAATGGCTTCGAAATTCTTCACGGAGGTATTTCCTATTCCCTTTCTGATTCTGCTTTGGCATTCGCTTCTAATTCACGCGGCAACAAATGCGTAAGTATTGAAACTTCCATATCACACATTCGCCCAGCTAAATTAGGAGATGTTTTAACGGCAAAGGCTAAAGAAATGCATCGCGGCAGAACAACTGGAATTTACGAAGTGGAAATTACCAATCAAGAAAACAAGTTAATATCTCTATTTAAAGGGACTGTCCACATTTCCCAAGATTGCTGGTAAACAGCCATAATTTCAAGTTCAATCTTTTCTTGAAAAAAATCAATTTTTATATGCAAGCATAAAATATTTTAGTACATTTAAGCGTGCTAAAATTTATGTATGGCAGAAAAACCTGAATTATTATTTGATTTTGTAGTGAGACATTCGTGGCATCGAATTTCTCGAATGTATAACCAACGTGCAGCAGAACACGATTTAACCATGTCGATTGGTTTCATTTTAATGTCTGTTGACAAAGAAGGTACACCAAGTACGCAACTTGGTCCTCGCATGGGAATGGAACCAACTTCGCTTTCTAGAACGATTAAAACCATGGAAGAACGTGGTATAATTCGTCGTGAAGAAGATTTAGTTGACAAGCGAAAAGTCTTAATCTTTTTGACTCCTGATGGTGTTGAAATGCGTAAAATGGTGCGCAATTTCGTCGTTGGTTTCAATGAGCGTATTTATGCAAAGATTCCGAAATCGAAGCTTCAAGCATTTTTCGAAGTTGCAGCTCAAGTAGACGAATTAATAGAAGAAGAATTAAAAAACAATAAAATAGATTAACCTGAAAAGTATGAACACACACATTAAAAAGGTTGCCGTTCTCGGTTCTGGTGTTATGGGTTCAAGAATTGCTTGTCATTTTGCCAACATTGGCTGTGAAGTAATTCTATTGGACATTGCTCCAAAAGAACTGACAGCTGACGAAACAAAAAAAGGATTAAGCCTTGACTCAAAAGCTGAACGAAACAGAATTGTCAACCAATCTCTTGAAACCGCAGTTAAATCAAATCCATCACCAATTTATCGTAAATCCTTTGCGCAACGTATTGTGACAGGAAACTTTGACGATGATATGGCAAAAATTGCCAATTGTGATTGGGTCATTGAAGTGGTGATTGAGCGTTTGGATATCAAAAAACTTGTTTTCGATCAAGTTGAAAAATACAGAACTCCTGGAACGCTTATTACATCAAATACATCTGGAATTCCAATTCACATGATGTTGGATGGAAGAACGGACGATTTCAAAGCACATTTCTGTGGAACACATTTTTTCAATCCACCTCGCTATTTGCAATTATTGGAAATCATCCCTACTCCATCAACAAAACCTGAAGTAATTGACTTCTTGATGGATTATGGCTCACGCTTCCTTGGTAAGAAAACAGTATTGTGCAAAGACACACCAGCTTTCATCGCAAATCGAGTTGGCGTTTATTCGATCATGGCACTTTTCCATGCCGTTTCAGAAATGGGTTTAACTGTTGAAGAAGTTGATAAATTAACTGGACCTGTTTTAGGACGCCCAAAATCTGCCACCTTCAGAACATGTGATGTTGTTGGTTTGGATACATTGGTTCACGTTGCGAATGGCTTGAAAGCAAATTGTCCTACGGATGAAGAAAAAGCATTGTTTGAATTGCCAGATTACATTTCAAAAATGGTTGAAAACAATTGGCTTGGATCTAAGTCTGGTCAAGGTTTCTACAAAAAAGTAAAAACAGCAGATGGTAAAAGCGAAATTCATGCGTTAGATTTAAAAACGTTAGAATATCGTGCATCTGAAAAGGTGAAATTTGCCACCTTAGAAATGACAAAGCCAATCGATGACTTAAAACAACGCACAAAAATGTTGTTCATGGGAATGGATAAGGCCGGTGAATTCTACCGAAAATTGTTTGGAGGATTATTTGCTTACGTATCCAATCGCTTACCTGAAATAACAGATGATTTATACAAAATTGACGATGCATTAAAAGCAGGATTTGGTTGGGAACTTGGTCCGTTTGAGACATGGGATATTCTCGGTTTAGATCAAGGTTTAAAATTAATAGCAGACAATAACAAAACTGCAGCTGCGTGGATTTCAGATATGAAAGCAGCTGGAATCACATCATTCTACAAATTGGAAAAAGGCCAAAAAATGTATTATGATGTTCAATCCAAATCCTACAAAACAATTCCTGGAACAGAAAACCTTGTACTCTTAGATGCATTGCGCTCTGAAAACAAAGTTTGGGGCAATTCTGATACAACACTTGTCAATCTTGGTGATGGAATTTTGAATTTAGAATTCCACACAAAAATGAATACAATTGGCGGTGGAGTAATTGAAGGAATTAACAAGGCAATCGACTTAGCGGAAAAAGAATACAAAGGTTTAGTGATTTCGAATACCGGACAGAATTTCTCTGCTGGTGCCAATGTTGGAATGATTTTCATGATGGCGATTGAGCAAGATTACGATGAATTGAATTTTGCTGTAAAAGCCTTCCAAGATACAATGATGCGAATTCGCTATTCGAACATTCCTGTAATCGTTGCTCCTCACAACATGGCTTTAGGTGGTGGATGTGAAATGTCAATGCATGCAGATAAAGTTGTTGCACATGCTGAATTGTACATGGGATTAGTTGAATTTGGAGTTGGTTTAATTCCAGGTGGCGGCGGTTCCAAAGAATACGCAAAACGTTTATCTGAAGAATTAAAAGAAGGTGATATCAAAATCAACCGTTTGAGAGAACGCTTCTTAACGATTGGTCAAGCAAAAGTTTCTACATCTGCTTATGAAGCATTCGACCTTGGTTATTTAAGAAATGGTATCGATGAAGTAGTTGTGAGTCGTGATCACCAACTTGCACGCGCAAAAGCTGCTGCAATTGAATTAGCAAACAAAGGCTATATCGCACCAAAACGCGAGAAAAACATAACAGTAATGGGACAAGAAGGTCTTGGAATTGTTTACGTTGGTGCGAATTCAATGCTTTCTGGAAATTATATGTCAGACCACGATCGTGTGATTTCTGAAAAACTAGGTTTTGTTCTTTGTGGTGGTGATTTAAGTGAAAACACTGTTGTTTCAGAGCAATACCTGCTCGACTTAGAACGCAAGGCATTTGTTGAACTTTGTGCTGAACGCAAAACATTAGAACGATTGGAAAGTCTAGTAAAAAACGGTAAAATTTTAAGAAATTAATCATGGGACAAAGAGCATATATAGTAGCAGGTTTCAGATCTGCAGTTGGCAAAGCAGGTAAAGGCGGATTTCGTTTTTACCGACCTGATGATTTGGCGGCAGATGTTATTAAACACTTAATGGCTTCTGTTCCTCAATTAGATAAATTGCGTGTTGACGATGTAATTGTTGGAAATGCCACTCCTGAAGCTGAACAAGGTTTGAACGTTGGACGTATGATTTCTTTAATGGGAATGAATACAGACAAAGTTCCTGGAATGACGGTGAATCGTTATTGTTCATCAGGATTGGAAACGATTGCAATTGCCACAGCAAAAATCGAAAGTGGAATGGCTGAATGTATCATTGCAGGAGGAGTTGAATCAATGTCTGTTATGGCAATGGGTGGTTGGAGAATTGTTCCAAATCCAAAAGTGGGCAAAGAAAATCCGAATTGGTATTGGGGAATGGGACTAACGGCCGAAGCGGTTGCTCAACAATATAAAGTAACACGAGAAGAACAAGATGCATTTGCAGTTCACTCGCACAACAAAGCTTTGGCAGCAATTCAATCTGGCAGATTTAAGGATGATATAGTTCCTGTTGAAGTTGAACGCATCTTTTTGGACGCAAACGAAAAACGCCAAGTAGAAAAATACATCGTGGATACAGACGAAGGTCCACGCGTAAGTAGCATAGAAGCCTTAGGGAATTTGAAACCAGTTTTCGCTAATGGAGGTTCAGTTACTGCTGGAAATTCTTCTCAAACATCTGATGGAGCAGCATTCGTTTTGGTTATGTCAGAACGAATGGTAAAAGAATTGAATCTGGAACCAATTGCGCGTTTGGCGTCGTATTCCGTTGTTGGAGTTGAACCAAGAATCATGGGTATTGGACCTGTTGATGCAATTCCAAAAGCAATAAAAGCAG